>MPMP01000089.1 GCA_002238565.1 Albidovulum sp. bin36 | reverse complement strand
TGAGGCGCCATGGCTCGGCATCGCGGGACCGTTCTTATGGATACGAACGTGATCTTGGAGGCGCACCGGACTGGTTCTTGGCCGGCGCTGACAGGGGGCTATGGCGTGGAGACTGTGGAGGATTGCGTTACGGAGACTCAGACGGGGTTCCAGCGCCGGCGGCCCGAACGGCGGATCGACGAGACGCGGCTGCGCGAAAGGCTGGCGGGAGTTCACGCGGTCGGGGTTCTGGAGCGCGCGGCGCTCGCGATCCGGGCTGGCGAAATAGCGCTCGACAGGGGCGAAGCCTCGCTTTGGGCTCACGCCTTAAGCCGCGACGATGACTGGATAATTTGCGGTCCGGACAAGGCGAGTCTGCGTTGCGGCGTAATGCTCGGTTTGCACGAGAGGCTCGTGTCGATGGAGAGGCTGCTCGACGAGGTCGGGCATCGGCCGGGAACCGCTCTTCGCGAGGCGTATACGCGGCGGTGGCACGAGCGGACGCTCGGCCAGTTGGTGATGGCGCAGAGATGCTGAACTCCGTGCGGGAAACGCGGAAGTTCGCTGTCGGCGTCCGGGAGTCGGAGCCGGCCCTACCAACGGCGGGCGAAACCCCTTCGGAGAGGGCGCTGAAGGCCTGCGGCACGAATCCGTACTGGTGCAACCGCCTCGATCTTGACGAGGAAGAGTGGTGCGAGGCAAGCGCGCCGGCGGTCGCTATTCTGACGAAGCGCGGAAATGGAGCGGCACAGAAATTCCTACGCGAGTGCGAGGATGTATGGCGCAATGGATAGGATCCGCGGCCGGGAGACGAGCCGGTCGAGAGTTCGCTTGTGGGATTCTTCCCGGGCGAAGCGGCTGCTATTAGCCGGAGTGCACTGGCCGATCCAACGAGCTTGGTCGGATACTTTCAGTCCTGGTCGTATTTCGACAAAGAGCGGATCCTCGCGTTTGGCATCGGCGTCCTAGAGCGTTTTGGAAACCCGTCTGACCGTTCAATTCTGCGCCGATACGCGTCGGGCCATGAACATGGCGAGCGTGCGATTGAGGCATTGAGGAAGATTGTACAGCGCATGGCGGGGGTATCGGAAAGTGCCGTGTGACACACATGGCGCTCAGGCGTTCATTTCTCCCGGCTCGGGATTTCGATATGCTCGGGAATCACAGCCCGGGCCGGTCCCGCTTGGATGTCGACCTCTCCGTGCTCCAGCAGCGCATTCCAATTCGCCCGCTCGGTTTTACGAAATGCGCAATGCGGTTGATTTAAGCGCCCAATTCGGAATTCAATTGTCCAATTTCAGAAAATAGATTCGGCCGCTTCTCGATATACGAACCGTACTATCGTCGATGGAAACGACTCTTCCCCCTAGAATTTTCGAATTGACCTTAACTCTCCTGATGCTACCGTTCTTGAAGCGAATGAGTGCCCTTTTATCGTCATTCGCTCCGAAAACGCCGATTAAATTTACGTTGTCGGTTTTGAGAGCGTTTCGCTCCGTCGCGTGGTTTCGTACCGTTTCCAGCGCTTCCCTAGTCGCTGGCTTGGATTGGGACCGGTTGGACGCGACCGGAACTCCCAATCCGGGCGGGCGCTGCAGCGGACGAACCGATTGCGGCCAATTTTGCATTTCAATTCCGCGAGCCAGTACATCCGGAGGAACCGCAAGCGGCGCTGAGGCAAATCTGCTGACCTCACCGACGGCTTCCGCTATCACGTCGCTGGATGGCTCGACGGGCTCCGTGTGTACGCTAAAACCGGAATCGCGAGGCAAAATAAATCTTTCCGAGGGGTATGGCTCGATAGAAAAAATAGTGGAGCGATCCAGCGGAATCTGCGTAAAACTTTCCGCGGGGTATGGCTCGATAGAAAAAATGGTGGAGCGATCCAGCGGATTCTGCGATTCCTGGGCGTGCAAGTTGCTCGCTGTCGCAGCAGGAATCGCGACTGCAGCCAACGTCAGCGCGATTCGAACGAGTTCTGTTGGAAGAATCCCGGCATAGGCTCGAAAAATAGTCATTGTACGATTTGCCAGTCCTTTGATGCGCCTAGAATTCGGGGAGGTTCATTTTCCTTGTCTATCTGCGCACCGGGCCCCAGAATCTTTTGCGCTCCGGATGTCATACCAAAAAATGGTTCGCCGTTAAACTCGTTGCGGTTGCAAAGTGCTCCGAAGCAAACCGGATTAAATCGAAATTCTTTCGCAAAACTCTCCATTTGAGCCAGTAACTCTCGTGAAACCATCGCCGTCTGCACCCGGCTATCCGTAATGATCCAATCAAACGCGTTCAATGCCGGATCAAAATCGAAATGGCTTGATGCCATTGCGACCATGTCGTCGTCGTTCAATTGAGAGGCGTCGGTTAAGCCGGCGTCAAAGGACTCGAATTTAACGTTGAAACGTTCGACGTAAATCTTCACTGAAAAATTTGCCGGCGCTAGCTCAATGGCAACTCGTCGGAGCGACTCGAGTTCGCTATGCAGTTCGCCGCTGTTTTCCGGCACTAGCCCTGCGACGCGCCACCTGTTGCCCCGCCACCGGAAAAGCAAGGCGATTTCGTCATATTCGAATGATAGCGCGAAGATTGGCTGCATTGAGTCGACATCCGGTAGATGTGCGATGCACCTTCAAGGACATTGATCGGCAGATGCCGAATATCCCACTATGCACCGGAATATCGGAAAATTGAACAGGAAAATAAGCTTTGCAACTCTATCGCAATGTACCGGCGCGCCGCGACCTTGCCGATGGCGCTTGCCGCGGACGCGCCGTTCTGAAATCGCTCGTTCCTGGAAAAGCCTTTACGAGGTAGCCGCAGTAAGAGCTTTGTCCAGGTCCGCTATTAGATCGTCCGGATCTTCGATCCCTATGGAAACTCGCACAACATTCGGATCGGCCCCCGCCGCCCGCTGCTGATCCGGCGTAAGCTGCCTGTGGGTCGTCGATGCCGAATGGATGATGAGCGATCTCGTGTCGCCGAGATTGGCAACATGGCTGAAAATCTCGAGGCTGTCGACGAGCTTGACGCAGGCCTCGTATCCGCCCTTGACCGCGAACGTAAACAGCGCACCGGCGCCCTTCGGGCAGACGGTTGCGATCCTGTCGTAATAGGGCGAGGAAGGAAGGCCAGCGTAGGTAACGCTTTCAACACGCGGATCTTTCTCGAGCCAGGCGGCGACTTTTTCCGCATTCTCCACATGCTTTTTCATTCTCAGCGAAAGGGTTTCGATGCCGAGCAGCGTGTAGTGCGCCGCCTGCGGATTCATCGTCATGCCCAGGTCGCGAAGTCCGACAGCGATGCCGTGGAACATGTAGGCTAGGGGGCCGAAGGTTTCATGGAACTTAAGCCCGTGGTAGGCCGGCTCCGGCTGTGATAGCGACGGAAACTTGTCGTTAGCCGACCAATCGAATATTCCTGAATCTACGATCGCTCCGCCGGTCACCGTGCCGTTGCCGGTAAGGTATTTGGTGGTCGAGTGGACGATGAGAGTCGCCCCGTGGTCGATTGGCTTGCATAGAAACGGCGTAGCGGAAGTGTTGTCGACGATTAGCGGCAGGCCATGCTTATCGGCGATTTTCGCCAAAGCCTCGATATCCGTAATGTATCCGCCCGGATTTGCAATCGATTCGCAAAAAAGCGCTCTTGTGTTCTCATCGACCGCGGCATCGACTTCCTCTAGGTTTTCCGTATCGACAAATTTAGCGGACCATCCGAATCTATGAATGGTTCGACCGAACTGGGTTACGGTACCTCCGTAAAGGCGGTTGGAAGAGACGACATTAAGGCCGGGGCCCATAAGCGGAAATAGCGCCATGATTTGCGCGGCGTGGCCGGAGGAGCAGCAAACGCCGCCGATGCCGCCTTCCAGAGTCGAAATGCGCTCCGCGAGAACCGCGACCGTAGGATTGGTTAGACGGGAATAAATGTATCCTACTTCCTGAAGATTGAACAGGGCAGCGGCATGGTCGGCGCTGCGAAAAACATAGGCGGTGGTCTGATAGATTGGAGTCTGTCTTGCACCGGTATCAGAGTCAGGACGAGCGCCTGCATGGATTTGAAGCGTGTCAAATCCGTAGCTTGTACCATCGGACATAAATTATTTGCTCCTGTCTTGGAAATTTCCGGGACAATAAAATTGCTTTCGGCTATCCGCAATTGCCTAGTGCAAAATTAAGTGCCAATTTGCAGAAAAATCGGACTTGCCGGAACAATTTTCGATAAGAAGAGAAAAATTGAAATTTAATTCCATGTAGTGACTTAAGTGATAATTAAAGGAAATTATTTCCCAATTCGATTCCGCGCCCGGTTCGGGCGGCGGCTGCCGGAGTTGAATCCAAGCGATTTACCAACTAGATCTTTAGGCGAGACGAAATCACTCTCGTGTTGAATCCCGCCATGCGAAGTTCGCCGAAGAGCCTTTGCCGCTCGATTTTGGGACAGCGATCTTGAATGGCAATTACATTTTTCGACCGGGCTAGCGTCGCTGCCTCCGGGCATTTGATTCCAATCTGCATCCATACGGCGATTAAATTCGGAAACAGCGACAGCGCTTCCTCGACAATCGCGGGAACTTCTTTCGGTCTGCGGAAAATATCCACAATATCCGGCTCGGCTCCCTTTGGGATTGAAGCGAGGTCGGCAACGACTTGTTCTCCAAACAGGGTCTTGCCCGCATGCGCCGGATTGACCGGAATGACCCGGTAACCCGCAAGCGCCAAATATCGAATAACGAAATACGACGGGCGCAGCGGATTGGCCGAAACGCCCACGCAAGCGAAACATTTCGTTTTCGTTAGCAGCTGGCGGTATTGATAGTCCGAGAGCTCGTCATTCGCCGGTAAGTCCAAGAGTTTCGCCTCCGTTCGCGCGATCGCCGACTGGCGCGACTATAGCACAATCGAAAGCTACATGAAAATTTATCCGAATCGATCTCCCTGCGAGTGCGGATTGCGGTCACCAGTCGCGATCGCGGAGTCGCAAGCATCCAAAAGAAGCGTCGAAATTTCCGATTGTCCGATCGAGGCTGCATATAGCGATACAGCTACGGCATTTGAAACGTTAAGCGTTGCAAATTCATCCTTGGTTTCAATGCGCGCAAGGCAATCGCAGCATTTCGACGTGCGCATTCTTAGGCCGCTTCCTTCGGCGCCGAATGCCATGCCCACAGGACCAAGGCCCGGTCGGCGGGCGAGAGCCTCGAGCACCGAGACGGGCGCGGATTCATTCAGGCCGATTAAGTAGTAGCCCATCTGCTTAAGTTCGCCCATGGCTTGGGCAAGATTGCGTACGCGGAGGTAGGGCAATCGTTCGAGAGCGCCGCTGGCCGATTTGGCCAGCCCGCCGGATTCCGGCGCCGAATGACGATGCGGCGCGATAGCCGCCAATGCGCCGAAGGCTTCGGACGTGCGCAATATCGCGCCCACGTTTTGGGGATCCGTTATGCGGTCGAGCAGCACGACCCGAGCGCTCGAAGACGGCGGCGCGCATATTTTGCCGATCGTTCCCCAGTCCAGGGGGAGAGCTTCTATGGCCGCGCCCTGGTGAACGGATCCTGGGTCGAGCGGCGCAGGAAATTTCCGGGCATCCGAGATTTCAGGAGAATGGCCGGATTTCTCGATGGCGTCCGCCAGCCGGCCCGCCGCGTTCCTCGTGGCGAAAAAGCGCACTATTTCTCTCTCGGGGTTCAACAGCGCGGCGCGCACGGCATGAATTCCGAATAGCCAAATTGAATCCGAAGTTCCTTTGCCGGAATTTCGGCATTTCCGTCCCGGCGATTTCACCCGCGACATGCGCTGCCGCTCCCTGCTCTTTTCGGAATTTCGAAAACTCCGCGTTTGTTTTTGCATTGTCGCTCGCCTGGAAAATCTGTGCGCGATTTCCACCCTATACTTGGCGCCTTGGCAATTGAAGGCGCATGGAGTGGATTGCTCGATCAATCACGGGAATGTTGAATTCCGCGACCGGCGGCGACGAACTGGGATTTTTAGCCGGGATAAGCGAGCGCGGGCCTGGACTCGTGGTCCGCATTGCAGGTCGAATCTCCCGGCACGGTAAGGCGACAATGCGCAGAGTAAAAAAAAGAGCGGTCGCAGCGTTGTATTCGGTTGACCGGATTCCGGGCGGCTGCTAATTGGTTCGCCGAGAATTCCTTCATCGAAGGGCGACGGGCTGCAAGGTGCGGCAGCGGACTGTAACTCCGCCGGGGGAACCCATGCCTGGTTCGATTCCAGGGTCGCCCACCAATTGAAGCAGAATGGCAATTCGGCTGTCCGGCGACGAATAGCAGCCTTGAATGTCTTTCGCTTCGAAGGAATTCGCGCCGGCGGCGGCGGATCCCGAGTCCCGAATCCGCAATGCTCCGATTTGGCAATCCAATAGGCTTCGACCGATCGTTCCTGGAATTGCGAACTCTAGGGATGTCCGCGATTCCGTTTTTCGGCAATGCCGGACGAACTCTCGCGGCGGCGGAGCTCATCCATCACGTCCTGAAAAGCTATGCCGTTGGCTTCCAGGAGGACGAGCAAATGGTAAATTGCATCCGCCGCCTCGCTGGTCAAAGATTGCTTGTCGCCGATCGAACCCGCAATGACGGCTTCGATAGCTTCCTCGCCGAATTTCTGCGCGCACCGTTCGCGGCCGCTCGCCAGAAGCTTGGCCGTCCATGAATGCTCTGGATCGGCCGCGCGGCGGGAGGCGATCGTTTCGACGAGTCTGTTTAATTCGCTCATTGCTGTCTTACCGGTATGCCCGCCAATGCCATGTAGTCCTTGGCTTCCCTAATGGAATATTCGCCGAAATGGAAAATTGAAGCGGCCAATACCGCCGAGGCGCCGCCCTTGGAAACGCCTTCGACCAAATGGTCGAGGTTTCCGACCCCTCCCGAGGCGACAACGGGGATCGAAACGGAGTCGGCGACCTTGCGGGTCAGCTCCAAGTCGAATCCGTTCCTGGTCCCGTCGCTGTCCATGCTCGTCAGGAGAATTTCGCCGACGCCCTTTTTTTCCATGAGTTTCGCAAAGCCGACAGCTTCGATTCCGGTCGAACGCCGGCCGCCGTGAGTGAAAATCTCCCATCGTCCGGGGCGGGCGGCTTTGGCGTCGATAGCGGCGACGATGCACTGGCTGCCGAATAAATTGGCGGCTTCCGCAACAGTTTCCGGATTCGCGACCGCAGCCGAATTGAAAGAAACCTTGTCCGCGCCTGCTTTCAAAAGGGCTCTGACGTCGCCGGAGCTTCTAACGCCACCTCCCACGGTCAGCGGCATAAAGCACTGCTCGGCCGTGCGCCGGACGAGATCGTAGGTGATGCCTCGATTCTCGTGCGTAGCGTTTATGTCAAGAAAGCATAGTTCATCCGCGCCTGCCCTATCATATTCCTTCGCGGCTTCGACGGGGTCGCCCGCGTCGACGAGATCGACGAAGTTGACGCCCTTGACCACGCGCCCGTCCTTGACGTCGAGGCAGGGGATTATCCGAATTTTGAGCACTTTTTCATGTCTCCGATACGATGCCGGCAATGCGGAGGCTCGTCGGCTGCACGGGTGTCGGCGAGCAGCCAATTCGCCGCGATATTCCGATTGTTCGGGCTGGCGCATTCCCGAGAATGGATTCGGCCGAACTTGGCCGATGTCAAATCAGCATCTCCACGGCGTCTTTCAAGGCGAACTTGCCATCGTATATCGCCCGACCTGAAATAACGCCGTCGAGATTTGGAATGGCGTTCATTAAATCCGCCAGATCCTGAAGTTTCGAAACGCCGCCCGAAGCGATGACCGGTATGTCCACGGCGTCCACGACCCGTGCCGTCGCTTCGATATTGGGTCCGAGCATAGTGCCGTCGCGCCCGATATCGGTATAGATTATGACTGCGACGCCGTCGTCTTCGTACCGCCGCGCGATATCGTTAGCCGGAATTCCGGATTCAACAACCCAGCCTCGAGTGGCGGCCACGCCGTCTCTGGCATCGATGCCAACAGCTATTCTGCCCGGAAAGTCTTTCGCAGCCGTCTTGAGAAGCGGCGGGTCTTCCACCGCCGCCGTTCCGAGAATAACTCTTTCAACGCCTGCGCAAAGCCAGCGCTCGATCATCTCGTAGTCTCTAATTCCGCCGCCCAGCTGTACCGGGATATCGATTTCCGACAAAATGGCGTCAACTGTCGCGCCGTTGACCGGCATGCCTTCAACGGCGCCGTTCAAATCGACGATATGCAACCATTCGCAACCTGCGTCCTGGAAGATTCGAGCCTGAGATTCAGGCCTTTTATTGAAGACGGTAGCTTGCGACATATCGCCCTTGTAAAGGCGAACGCATTCGCCGTCCTTAAGATCGATTGCCGGGTAGAAGATCATCTTGGGCCTCGCCGCATAACTCAAGGCGTCCAGCGCAGAAAATTCTCTATCAGCCGGAGACCCAGGTGCTGGCTTTTTTCCGGGTGGAACTGGGTTCCGACAATATTGCCGGCGCCGACGGCGGCAGCTATCGCTTCGCCGTGAAAGGTGCTTGCAAGGACGCTTTCAGGACACTTTGAATCGAATCTGTACGAATGCACGAAAAACGCGTGGTCGCCGGAGATGATTCCGTCGAAGACCGGATGAGTCCGCTCGATCGCAAGCTCGTTCCAGCCCATATGCGGGATTTTGAACCGGGAGCCGCGAGGATTTATCGGAACGACTTCGCCCGGAATCCATCCGAAGCCGGGCGTGTCGCCGTGCTCGCGCCCCATATCGGCTAGCAGCTGCATGCCAACGCAGATGCCGAGAAACGGCACGCCTCTGATACGTACGGAATGCGCGAGCGCTTCTAGAAGCCCGTCTCGATTTTCCAGGCCTTCGCGGCATGATCCAAAGGCTCCGACGCCGGGCAAGACGACCCGGCTCGCTTTTGCGATGGAATCCGGATCGGAAGAAACCGCCACTTCGCCGTCGCCGGTTTCGACCGCCATTCGCTGGAAGGCCTTTAGAGCGGAATGCAGATTGCCCGAATCGTAGTCGACAATGACAGTCGGCAATTCAAAGCGCGCCTTTTGTCGATGGAATATCTTTCGGGCTTCTCGGTTCGAAGGCTACGGCCGCCCGCAGCGATCTAGCCACCGATTTAAATGTCGCTTCGGCGATGTGATGGCTGTTGAGTCCATTCAGCAGCCGGACATGCAGCGTAAGTCCCGCATTGGCGCAAAAGGATTGAAAAAACTCTCTTGCAAGCTCCGTGTCGAACGATCCGATCTTCTGGGTAGGGAATTCAACGTTCCAAGCAAGATAGGACCGGCCGCCCACGTCCAGCGCGGTTGCGACAAGCGCATCGTCCATGGCCAGGTTGAAAAACCCGTATCTCCGTATTCCTCTCTTATCTCCCAATGCCGTTGACAGTGCCTGGCCGAGAACGATGCCGGTGTCTTCCACCGTGTGGTGGTCGTCGATTTCGATATCGCCCTTAACCGTTGCTTCCAAATCGAACAGCGAATGGCGGGCGAATTGGTCCAGCATATGGTCGAAGAATCCGATTCCGGTTTCGTTCCGGTAGCTGCCGGTTCCGTCCAGATTCAATTCGACTTTGACTTCGGTTTCATTTGTTCGGCGTTCGATAGACACTTTGCGCATCCGCGCATACCTTTCCATTCAGCTAGTTGCTCTCTTCCTACAGGGAGAAGCGGAATGTTGCAAAAGCGGACGCGCCGCCGGCCATGCGCTAGGCGTCCAGGGCGGAATATGCAGCGGCCATCGAATCGGGGCCTAGCGGAAACGCGGACCCGAGATACTGCGTCATTGACAGTCCCACCATCGCCTTGCTTCTGTCGACCCAGAAAAAAGTCGATGCCGCTCCCGCCCAGCCAATTTCTCCCGCCGCCGTCAAAGACAGGCTCTTGCCCGGATCCAGCATGATACGACCGAGAAGATTCCAGCCGTAGCCGGGGAATTCGAGAACGCCTATTCGAAGGGGAAGCTGCGAATCCGGGATTCTGTTCGCAAGCATGAATTCGAGCATGGCTGTCGAAATTAGCCGCTCGCCGGACGGAGCGTTTCCGTCGATAAGGCTCCTGGCAAAATTCGCATAGTCGGGAATCGTGGAAAAGAGCCCGTGGCCGCCTCTTGGCGCGGCGCTATCGCGCGGCCAGGGATGCGCTCGGCTCATATCGAGCTCGTCGAAGCAAGGCGGGTTCGGCGATATGGGATTTAGCATGTCCAAATTAGGTTCGCCGTAGATCGGTAAGATTCTGCCGCTTTGCTCGGAAGGGACGCTAAAGCCGGTATCCGACATTCCTAGCGGCGAAAATACGAGCTCGTCAAGAATCGCTGGAAGATCCTGTCCCGTCGAGATTTCCAGAATTGCGGCAAGAACGTCGATAGAGAGCGAATATCTCCATTGCGAGCCGGGATGGAACGCGAGCGGATAGGAAGCGACTTTGGCGGCGAATTCGGCGAGCGGCGCGCGCGTATCCGCCATCAGCCTGTCTCGGGCGTAGAGGCTTCCAACATGGCAGCCCATATTGAATCCGTAGGACAAGCCTGCGCGATGGGTCAGCAAATGCTCTACCAGAATTGGCCCGCGGGATGATTCGGAGGCCCCGTCGCAGTTCTGGACTCTGGGATTGGCGAATTCGGGCAAGAATTTTTCTGCCGGGTCGTAGAGCCGAAGTCGACCCTGCTCAATCAACCTCAAGGCCGCAAACGCGACGATCGGCTTCGTCATTGAATAGATGCGGTAGATGGGCGTGTCCGGAAGCTTCGGGAATCCTTCGCCGACTCGGACTCCGCTGGACGCCGGCTTTCCGTCGAC
The DNA here is from genome assembly GCA_002238565.1 of Albidovulum sp. bin36. Classification (GTDB taxonomy): domain Bacteria; phylum Pseudomonadota; class Alphaproteobacteria; order Rhodobacterales; family Rhodobacteraceae; genus JAPPFL01. The sequence continues at coordinate 14,001 of MPMP01000089.1, read as the reverse complement.
CTCTACGTACCATTCGACGGCCGCGAATATTCCTTGGCGGACGTATGCGTCCGCGACATTGCGCATGATATCCTGATTCAGCATGGGGGTCTCGCTTTCGCCGATTTCGAGAAAAACGCGGGATTTCGCGACCGGGCTTTCAATGGCATTTTATGCGATTCCTTGCCGAAAATGCAGATGTCTCTAGCGAATGCGCGCCGAACGCTCCGAATTTACTGGCGCGCGGCCGATTCAGCAATGATTCGGATGCCGAAATCGAGCGCGGGCTTCGAAAAGCAGGTTCCAGGTTCGGATTGACCGGACGGGCGCAAGCCGCGAATCCGCGTCGATATATCCGAGTTCTAGCCGAAAGCCCTGTAGAGAATAGCCGCAATTTCGCTTTCGAGCGGAAACGATAGCATGCCCATGACCGAATACCCCAATAGCCAAGGCAGCAAGTAGAAGCGAACCATGAAAAAAAACCACGCCACGTAGAGAGGAATAATCGGCGGCACTAGAAACCCGGGCGTAATCGGCCGAAAAATTTTCAAAAGCGGATCCGTTGCGCGAACGAAAAACCTCATGAAGAAGAATTCGCTGTTTTCCGGCAGAAAAATGTTCATGGCCGACCTAGCGACCAAAGTCCACATGACCATGCCTAGAACATAATCCAGTACGATTATTTCGACAGGCAGGTGCGCAAGAGATTCAGGCAGCATTGAACGAATCCTGAAAACTAAAAAAGGGCGAGGCTGGCCGCCTCGCCCCTGATATTGTCAACGCCTTGCGCCGAGGCAGTCTAGTGTTCGGCGCTAAGTATCGCGCGTCCGGAAGGATTGCGGGTCGCATCGACCATGCGCTGCGTTTCCTCGTCCGGCTCTTCCGTGGCCAAGCTGACGACGATCATGGCGATGAGGCTTACCGGCATGCCGATCATGCCGAACCTCAAATGGTCAATTCCGAGAATCGGCGTTCCGCCGGTACGAACGTACCAGAGGTACAGCGACCCGGTCAAAAAGCCTAGGACCATGCCCGCGATTGCGCCGGGACGGTTTGCTCGCTTCCACCAAACTCCCAGTACCAGCGGAAAGAATAGGCCGGAGCAGGCGAAGTTGAATGCCCATGCGACTGCGCCGAGAATTCCCGTAAGCTGGAGCGAGGCAACCAATGCGGCGATCACGCCGATGACGATCAAAAGCACGCGAGCAACAATTAGCCTGATGCGCGTATCGGCTTTCGGGTCGATGATCTTGTAGTAGAGGTCGTGCGACAGAGCGTTTGCGATCGCAAGAAGAAGCCCGTCCGCGGTCGACATCGCGGCGGCAAGGCCTCCGGCGGCTACGAGACCGGAGATAACGGCCGGCAGACCGGCGATTTCCGGAGTTGCGAGCACAACGATATCGGGACGCATGAAGAACTCGTTGATCTGAACGATGCCGTCGCCGTTGGAGTCGGAGACCGCCAGCATTCCGACATTCGTCCATTTCTGAACCCAAGTGAGGTTCTGAACGTCTTCGATCGCCTTGCCGATGACAGCCGTCGCCAGTTCAGGATCGAGTAGCTGCAATTTCGTCAGCGTGGCGAGCGCCGGCGCGGTGAAGTACAGCAGGAAGATGAAAAACAGCGACCAGGCGACGGAAACGCGAGCGGCCCGCACTGACGGCGTCGTAAAGTAGCGCATGAGAATATGAGGCAGGGATGCTGTTCCGGCCATCATGCAAAATGCCAGAGTAACGAACTTCCAGCCCGCCATCGCATCGCCGGGAGCGTTGTGCAGGGTTGTCAGAACGCGACGGCCCGAAAACGATTCGGTTGCCGCTTCGCCGACGCCCAGCATGGGCTCCAGTTCGCCGATCCTTTGGACTGCGTCGCCGTAGGAGAAGTGCGGAATAATTCCGAATCCCTGCACGTTCGACATCCAGATAACAGGCGCGAGATAGGCGATAATCAGCACGATGTACTGAGCGACTTGCGTCCAGGTGACGGCGCGCATGCCTCCGAGCATAGAACAGAGCAGGATGCCGAGAAGGCCGAACCAGACGCCGTATGCGAAGTCGATCTGAAGGGCTCGCGCCGCGATCGTTCCCGATGCGTTGATCTGAGCCGTCACGTAGGTAAAGGATGCCACCACAAGTATGACAACGGCAATGAAGCGCGCAAGGTTGCCGCCATAGCGGGTGCCGATGAAGTCCGGAACGGTGTAGCAGCCGAATTTACGCAGATAGGGGGCCATTAGGGAGTTGACGAGTACGTAGCCGCCCGTCCATCCCACGACGAACGCCAAATAGCCGTGCCCGCCGAAATATATGCCGCCCGCAAGCGCGACGAATGATGCGCCCGACATCCAGTCGGCAGCCGTCGCCATTCCGTTGAATAGGGGCGGCACTTCTCGTCCCGCCACATAGTACGCCGAAACCTGCATTGTTCGCGACAGGTATCCGATGCCCGCATAGATGACGATTGTAAACGCAACGAACAGGATGCCGATCAAGTCGGCTCCCATTCCCATCTGCTCAAAAAGAGCCATGAGCAAAATGAAAATAATGAACCCGCCTGTATAGAGGCCATAGACTTTTGGCAGGTTGTCGATGAAATTGCCTTTCATGATCTTGTCCCTTCCCTATTCACTGCTCAGGCCGGTTTCGTTGTCGATCTTGTCTTGCAGCAAGTTCTGCACGACTATCAGGACGACGAAAATTATAAGCGATCCCTGGACCGCGAAATAATAGCCGAGTGGAAATCCGTTCAAACTGAATTCGTTTAGACTCTTTGCGAAGAGATGAACCACGAAAGAGAATATGAACCAGATAATCAGCACCCAGATCGATAGGTATCTCGTTTTTGCCCAGTGAAGGGCTTCCTTGGCAGAGTTGTCGCTAGACATTTCTATCTCCATTTCGTTCGTGACGTAGTCACGGCCGGCTTTCTGCGCAGCAACGTTCGCCATCCGCAGGTCGCAGAAAAAACTGCGGACGCACAGGCGGGCAAGCGCCTACAGTAAATATTTTTCGAATGCACGACATTTTTTCCGCTCGATGCCTGAGTTTTCTGCATTCTTCGAAAAAAATGCGGGGTCCGGCTTTCGTTGCCTCTGAATTGCCGTTTGCTGCTCCGACACCCTTATTACAGAATTGTTTCAAAGACAACGGCGGCGGCCTATTTTTGTTAGCTGCCCTTTAAGTGCGTTCCCCGGTGAATTCCTTGGTCGCAAGCATTGACAATTCCCATGCTTCAGCCCGAATAGTCGCCTTCGGAACGGGAGAACGAACGGATTGTTTAAACAGCTTGAAAAACTGCTTCCGCGCCCACTGAAGGTTCTCGCCCTCCGATTCGACAGGAGTCCCTTCCTTACGGTCGGCGATTTGCAGGAGTTCACGCGTACGCGCGCATCCTATGTCGCTCAGACGTCGCTATACGGCTATTTGAAAACGCGAATGGGAACCCGCTACAGATCGCTGTTCGAGGATGACGTGTTTTCGCATTCCGTACGCATTGCGGCGGCGAGAGTTTTCGGCACCTGCCTTACGGATCTATCGATTCATTCAGCCGCGCTGTGCCGAAGCGGCGGCGGGCTGATCGAGCGCGAGGCGTCCCTATTGGCATCGGATCTCGTAACGAACGGCCTGGAGAAGGGGCTGGAGGACTTTCCCGACCAGGACGTTCGTTCCGAGGCAATTGGGCGCCTGAGGCAGCGCCTTGCGGTTTTAAACTGGAACGATGCCGGCGACATAGGAATCACCTTCAGCTCGAGCGAAGCGGATCTGGTCAGGTTTGCCCCCGTGGTAGAAGAGTTCAAGGAGCTGGACAGGGAAATCGTATCGAATTCCATTCGATTTCGCTGGCGCGATGTTCGCGAGCAGCTTGGCAAGCGACTAGCGCCTCAGTCCGTTGCGAACGATTTTCGCCGCATCAATGGAATTGGGGATTCAGCTTCCCGGACGCGCGCGTAGCTCGGCTTCCAGCGACGGCGAATGCCGCGAAATCTAGATTTTCTTCCGGCTATCCGCGGTTTCGCCGCTTCGAACGAATCAGATTCAACGTTTCGACGAAAATTGCGAAGACCATGCCCGCATAGAGGAATCCTCGGTCAATGTGATAGTGCAGGCCGTCGGCGACAAGCGCTACGCCGATCATGATAAGGAACGCGAGGGCGAGCATCTTGGTCGACGGATGCCGTTCCACGAAATTCGCAATCTTCCCGGCGACGAGAATCATTACCGCGATGGCAACAATGATGGCGGCCACCATAACCTCTATATGCTCCGCGATGCCGACAGCGGTAATTACTGAATCCAGGGAAAAAACGACATCCAGAACCATGATTTGCGCAATGACCGCGGGGAACGAGGCGTATGTTGCCTTTTGCTCGGGCTTTTCGATTTCCAGTTCGAAAAAAATCTCGTTGCCGGCCTTCCAGATGAGAAAAAGCCCGCCGGCCAAAAGAATAATATCGCGCCAGCTAATCGAAAAATTGCCGAGAGCGGCTATGGGGGCGGTTAACGACGCGACCCAGGCGATCAAAAAGAGAAGCGCCACGCGAAGGAGCATTCCCATAGAAAGGCCAATCAAGCGAGCTTTCGCGCGCTGGCTTTCCGGTAGCTTTGACGAAGCGATCGCAATGAAAATTACATTGTCGACGGCAAGTATGATTTCTAGTAGGCAGAGCGATAGAAAGCTTGCCCATATCGCCGGATCCGCAATCAATTCCGCCATTGTTGAAACTATTCGTTGCCGCGCCTAAAGAACGTGGTTTCGCGACGAGGTGAATTCAATCGTTCCGGACAAATAAACTCATTCGTTTGCAATGCCGCGCGCTTGATTGCTTCGCGCGCTTGCCATTTGGCGGGCGCCGGATCATTCCGGTTGCCGGGCAGAAATCGAGAATCCGCGCGGCGGTCGGAGCGAGACCGGTCGATGCGAAATCGAACCCGCGAAATGCTTGGCTTCGAGCGGCGGAAACAACGAAGCGAACTTGCTCGTAGACGAAGCAAAAAAGGGCACAGCAGCAGCCTTGACGATAGAGTGGGGCACATGACGACATCAGCGACGGTTCGAAAGAGTATCGGCGACGGATCTTGGAAGCCAAGAATTGCTATCGCCGGATTTCAGCATGAAACGAATACATTCTCGCCGATCCCGGCAACGCTTGACGATTTCATAAGGGAGGATAGCTGGCCCGGCCTGACCCGCGGCGAGGACATTTTCAGAGTTTTCGAAAACGCGAATATTCCGATAGGCGGATTCATAGCGCGCGCGGCATCAAGGTGCGAACTGATTCCGGTTCTCTGGGCTAGCGCCGAGCCGTCCAATGTCGTCGACGACGAAGCCTTCGAGGCGGTTTCCGGGCAAATTATCGATGGATTCGCAAGGGCATTGCCCTTGGACGGAATATTTCTCGACCTGCATGGAGCCATGGTGACTGAAAGTTTCGAGGACGGCGAAGGCGAATTTCTTCGGCGTGTGCGTCATCGGATCGGGAGCGGCGTTCCCATCGTTTCGAGCTTGGACTTTCATGCAAACCTGACGCGTCAAATGATCGAGCACGCCGATATTTTTACAATTTTTCGTACCTATCCCCATTTGGACATGGCCGAGACGGGAGGCCGAGCCGCGACCCTCCTTCTCGAAGCGATCGAAGAACGCCTCCCGGTTCGCGCTTCGTTCAGAAAACTGCCCTTCCTAGCGCCTCTGCAAGCGCAATGTACTGATTCGCAGCCTCTTAATTCAATTTTCAAGCTCCTTCAGGACAAGCCTTCGCTTCGATCATGCGCATCGGATATCGCGCTTGGCTTTCACTTGGCTGACATAGCCGATTGCGGTCCCTGCGCCGTCGCCTTCGGATTCGAACAGGAAAAGGCTGAAGACGAAGCCCGGCGACTCGAAGCCGCGCTCTTGTCGGCGGAAGGGGAAATTCGTTCCGAAATGCTGCCGCCGCGAGAAGCGGCAAGGATCGCGCGGCGGAAAGCGCGTCCGGGCAAGCCGGTAGTTTTGGCCGACGTTCAGGACAATTCCGGCGCTGGGGCCACTTCCGATACGACAGGGTTGCTTTCGGCTCTTGCGGAAGAAAACGTCGACGGGGCGGTGCTTGGAGCCTTGTGCGACCCGCAATCTGTCGAACTGGCTCATGAAGCCGGAATCGGCGCGGAAATTCGGATCGAGCTAGGCGGAAAATTGGGAGGCGCGGACAATGCCAGTTTCGACGGGCGCTTCAGAGTTATCGCGCTAAGCGACGGAAACTTTGAATTTTGCGGAAAGATGATGGACGGATTCACCGCTCGAATCGGTCCGACTGCGGCGCTCGAACTGCTTGATTACTCCGCAGGCGTTATCATCGTCGCGACCAGCCAAAGAATACAATGCCTGGATCGCGCGGTCTTCAAGCATCTAGGCATCGAGCCATCGGAATATTCCGTCGTCGCCGTAAAGAGCAGCGTTCATTTCAGGGCGGATTTCGAGTCATTGGCGAGCGAGATCGTGCTAGTCGAGGCTCCGGGCGGCAGCCCGTGCCGACTCGACGCAATTGAATACATCAAACTGAGACCCGGCGTCCGATTGCTTTAAGCGCAACGTATTCTATCGGTTTGCATTGCCGGCATCGCAGGATTTCGGGACTCATTCGATCCGGCGCGGGAATGCGGCGACATTCGATAGCCGCGCAAAAAATTCTTTCGTTTTGGGCCGCCGATTTCGGATCGCCCTGGTCTCGCAACTGCGGCTTTGCGACGACCTCCGGATAATCCGCCGCTATTGCCGCGGCGAATAATTGTCGGGAAAAGGAAGAATCGGCTCGCCAGACGGCTTGCATATCGCAGCCCGATTTGGAATTGCTGTTCAGGACTCGCCTCGTGTTGCTAGCGGCGCGGCTTCCGGCAACTCGGAGAATTCACTCGTTGAAATTCGCGAAGCGATTTCAGCGATTTGTAGCGCCGGCACCGGAACGAGCCGTATGGGAATTGGCCCCCGGCAAGCCGGAAATCAGGGATATCAATCATGAAAATTGTCGAAGAATTTCCGAATACCGCAAAGATTCTGGATCCGGCTTTCATAACTCTTTCCGATGGCACCAGGCTGGCGGCGAAAATCTGGATGCCGGAGGATGCGGAAGACAGGCCGGTGCCGGCAATTTTAGAATATTTACCCTATAGGTACCAGGACAGGACCTCGGAGCGAGATGCGCTGACGCATCCTTATTTCGCCGGCAACGGCTACGCGTCAGTACGCGTGGATATGCGCGGCGCGGGCAATTCCGAAGGCGTGCTTCTCGGCGAGTATCTAAAGCAGGAGCAGGACGACGCGATCGAAGTCATCGACTGGATTCGCGAGCAGCCCTGGTGCTCGGGAGCAGTCGGCATGATCGGAATTTCCTGGGGAGGGTTCAACGGCTTGCAAGTTGCTGCGCGGCGGCCTCCGGGACTCAAGGCTATCGTGACGATTTGCTCGACGGACGATAGATACGCCGACGACATCCACTACATGGGAGGGGCTATGCTATGCGACAATATTGCCTGGTCGACCAACATGTTTTCTCTGAATACCTCGCCGCCGGACCCGAAACTGCTCGGAGACTCCTGGAGGGAGGTATGGATGCGTCGCCTCTCGGAGAGCGGACTCTGGCTTGAAGAATGGCTTGAGCGACAGCATCGCGACGAATTCTACAAGCACGGCTCCATTTGCGAAAACTACGCCGATATCGATTGCGCCGTGTACGCCGTCGGCGGATGGGCGGACGGATATAGCAACAGCGTCTTCCGCTTGATGAAAAACCTGGGAGCGCCGTTCAAGGGCCTCGTGGGACCGTGGGCGCACAAGTACCCTCATTTCGCGATGCCGGGGCCTTCCATCGGATTTCTCCAGGAATGCTTGCGGTGGTGGGACTACTGGCTGAAGAACATCGATACTGGAATCATGAACGAGCCGACGCTGCGCTGCTGGATGCAGGAATCGGCGCCTGCGAGGACGCACTATGAATTCAGGCCGGGAAAATGGGTGGCGGAAAATGAATACGCCGAGTCTTGGGGCGAAACGGTAACGTATAGATTTACGGCCTCCGGGCTTGCGTTCGAGGCCGGGCCGGGATCGCGAATGTCGATCTGCTCTCCGCATTCGGTCGGACTTGCTTCCGGCGCCTGGTGCGCGCACGGCGTTTGTCCCGACTTGCCCGGGGATCAGCGAATAGAGGCTGGCGGCTGCTTGAATTTCGACACCGAGCCGCTTCGGGAGAATTTGGAAGTCCTCGGCGCCCCGATTGTCGATGTCGATCTGTCCTGCGACAAGCCGACCGGACTGGTCGCGGCGTGCCTTAACGAAGTTCGTTCCGACGGCTCGGTCGCCAGAGTATCCTACGGCATCCTGAATCTTGCGCACCGGGCGAGCCATGAATTTCCCGAACCGTTGAATCCGGGCGAATTCTACGTGGTTCGATTGCGGCTTAACGAAATTGGGCACATCTTTGCCAAGGACAGTAAAATCAGGCTTTCGCTGTCGACTTCGTATTGGCCGACGGTGTGGCCTTCTCAAACGACATCGACGGTTACAGTCGATACCGCGGAAAGTTCGCTCCTGCTTCCGTCGCGGTCCGCCAAGCAACCCGACGACTTGCTTGATGAATTCGAAGCTCCGGAGGCGGCTGCGCCGCTGAACAAGACGGTAATTCGGCCGCCAGCCACCGAATGGAAAGTCATGATGGATATGCAATGCGGGGAGGTCGAAACCAGGCTGTCATTCGACGACGGGATTGTCGTTTACGATGACTACGACGGCTGGACGGTCGCTTCAAGCCACGAGGAGCTGTTCGCGATTCAACCTGACGATGCAAATTCCGCGCGATGTGAAATCACGTGGGAGGACAAGTACTCCCGGGCCGGATGGGAGGTGTCCTCGCGAACCCGGACCGTCGTTAGCTCGACGCCGGATCACTTCGTACTCAATGCCCAACTGGAGGCTAGGGAAGGCGGTATCGTAGCATTCAGCAAGAGCTGGAGCAGGATGATACCGCGAAAGCTTGTTTGAATTGCCGCCGGAATTCGGTCGCTTGGATTGTCCGAAATCCACTCGCTTCGACACCAAAGGCGAGCGCGGGGATTTAAGCCCCGCTTTTTCTCCAAGCTTGGATTTTGGAGCGGACGAAGGGATTTGAACCCTCGACCCCAACCTTGGCAAGGTTGTGCTCTACCCCTGAGCTACGTCCGCTTCTTGCCTCCTTTTAGCGCGAATTATCCGATTCGCAAAGCAGCTAGATTCAACCGGGCGCGAATTCCTGGTGGCGGGTGTAGCCCAGATTATCGCAAATCGGCGTATCCGATCGATTCGCGCCCATGAAATGGACATGAAGTCGCTATTTTGTCTGCCAAACGAGAACCAAACACGATGCAACATGGACATTTGTCAACAATCTGGGTTACACCCCCTGGTGGCGACAAAATTCTTGCAGTTTACGTGAATGTCGCCGCGAATCGGCATAATTCGCTCCTGGCTGAAGAAGATCAACCGGTCTACCAAGTGCCTCCTTCAAGGCTTCAAGGAGGTCAAAATGCAGGTCAAAGGGTTGAAGCTCGCTGTCCGGGAAAAACTCGACCAGGAGTTCGGCGTCGCTGTTGCTAGGATAAAAGTCCGTTCCGCGCGCTGCCGACCCGCATACCTCAAGTCGCGCCACATCGTAGTGTCGGAAGATCCCGGCGGTCTGGTTCTTCCTTTCAGCAATCTCGGGGTGAATTGAGTAGTTTCTTCCGGGAAGATCTTCATCCGCCCTCACATTCACTTGCCTTGCTTGGAGAATTCAACCCCCGTAGAGGCAGCTATAGGCGCGTTCTTCGGTAGGCAGAGAGTGTAGAAGTTTGTCGGCGTCTTTCACTATTTGCCGGCTCCGCAATCTCCGGCGCGGATCACATTTCATCGCCGCTGCTCGTCAATCTGGCCACGGATTTTCCCTGTCCGGCTTTCAATCCAGGTCATGCATGCTCGCGCGAAAACCCGTGGAAATCTCACGGACTGACTCTCCTCGCTCCAACTTTAAAGGGGCCTCTTTCCGGCCTCGTCGCGGAGACTCGGATTCAGATAGCCGGAAAAACTCTCGCGTAGCTTTATCTCGTCGACCGGCTCTCGTTTTCTCTCGACAGACCCGGCAATCTGTTCGTTCAACTCCTGGCACAAAGAGTGCCGCGAACTGCCGGTCTCGCTCGTCTACTTGCCTTGCGAGCAATGAATCGATGCCTGCCGCCGGAACCGGCCTCCGAAAGGGATCCGGGATACATCGGCGTAACGGAATTTTTTTTATTCGGCTGCAGGCGAATCTTGTCCATGCCCATGTGTATATTCCTTCGCGACTCACGTCGCCTTGATGGAGCCGCCACGGCACCGTTCAAGGACTTGCCAAGTGTTTTTAGCGAGCGCCGACCACGTGGCGAGCAATTGTCGACCGGAACGTAATCAATCGCAAAATGCCGGGAGGGTGCCCCTTTAATTCAAAGATTTACTTGATTGTCACTCGATTAAGGTGTAATTTAAGCGAACACAAATTGTATAATAGGAACAATACAGGTATAAAATGAGTTTCGAAACAAACACTCCGGGAGAATCCATGACGAAATTAAACTTGGTCCCGTTCCAGAAGGAAATGAGCATCGCAATGTTCCTGAGGGACTTCGGAACAGAGGAGAAATGCGCCGAAGCTCTGGCGAAGCTGCGCTGGCCCTCCGGATTCGAATGCCCCTCCTGCGGCTGCGCGAAGCACTGCCGGCTCGAGCACAGGGACCTGAGGCAGTGCGCCGAGTGCGGGAGGCAGACGTCCATCACCGCGGGAACGCTGTTCGAGCACACGAAGCTTCCGCTCGCGACCTGGTTCCAGGCCATTTTCCTGATAACGCAGGGCAAGAAGGGCATCTCGGCGATGGACCTCATGCGCAAGACCGGCGTGTCCTACAACGCGGCCTGGCGCATGAAGCGCAAGATCATGCAGGCGATGATGAAGGCGAGGACGAGACGCCGCTCGCGGGCCTAGTCCAAGGCGGAATGCGTTTATTGTCGACGGCTGTGCAGAAGCGCGGCATTATGGCGACTCTCCGCGCTTTTGCGGGATTGCCTGCTTTTTCCCAATTGCCTGACTCTTATTGTCGCCGCCGGCCGCACTGGCCTTTTCGGTTGTCCCCCCGGGTGTGGTCGGGGCAAGGAAGGGGCGAGGCTCCGGGCGGAAGGTAAGATACCTTTCGTCGTGGCCCATGAGACAACGAAGTATTGGCTTCCGCAATAGACCAGGCTCTAGGGTAGGCGGCCAAGCCTAGTCAAAAGACGAGGCGAACAGACCTGCAATTGCCAGAGGCGCATTTGCAGCGCCTGTCGAAATTTCGATCCGGTGGAAGCGGAGCGGCTCCGGCGGCGGGAGCCGAATAGAGGCAATAGTCCGAAGGGATTTGGGCGGCGAACGCCGGATTCGGGCAAAAAAAGGCACGTCCGCCGTGTTCCGCTTTGCAGTCGCCGGTCGGGGAGAGGTTAGCGGCGCGAGGCGTTCAGCACCGCGCCGAGGGCGTCCTGGGTTTTCGCGGCGTAGTGGCGGTTGGCTTCGGGAAGGTATTTGAACTCGCCCCTCAGCCGGATGATGGAAATAGCGGCGTTGCTCAGGCTGGCCAGGTTGCGCAGCAGGTGGCGAACCCGAGCGCGGCGGCGGCCTTCATGCCGGCACTAACGCGCTCGCTGATTGGTGAAGATTCCAGCTCCGCCATGGCGGCGATGATCGTGAACATGGCGCGGCCCATGGGGCTGGCCGTTTCGACCTGGTCCTGAACGCTGATGAACCGCACGCCGAGATGATCGAACTCTTCGAGAGCCGCCGGCAGGTGGCGCACGGAGCGAGCAAACCGGTCGAACTTCCAGACGAGGACGCAATCGACCTCGCGGCTGCGGACGCCGGCCATCGGGGCATTGAGCTGCGGGCGGCCCTTTCGGCGGCCGGAAACGGCATGATCGCAGTACTCTCCGACGATTCGCATGCCCGCGCGTTCGGCGTACGCGCGCAGTCCGTCATGCTGCAGGTCCGGCTTCCGGCCGGGCGCGGAGACGCGGAGATAGAGCGCCGTGCGAATTTTTTTTCCGGTCATTTCCGCTGGCGGTCCGACCAAAAATGCTTGCCTTCCCGGTCGGAAGGATCGCTACCGTTCACGCCTTGGTTCTTCAAGGTTTCCAACCGCTGTCGCCGCTCCTTTTCCGGACGGCCTGATCGGGATCAGCCGATCATGCCCGGAATGCGCATTCTTTCGCCTAGCGAGCAGGAGACCTTAATTTTGAAAACGTTCCTTCAGGTGTAGAAATTGTATCATGTTCCGGGTTGTTCCTTATCTCATGAAGTTCGAATATTATTCCGGCAAAAGCGCAACGAACCACGATAAGCACGGCATAGACTTCGAGGAGGCGCAAACTCATTGGGATGATCCCCACCTTATTGAGGCGCCGGCCAATGTTGTGGACGAACCGCGTTTACTAGCAGTGGGAATGATCGGGACAAGGCACTGGACAGTGATCTACACGTACCGAGAAGATCGCGTGCGGATTATCTCTGTTCGTCGTGCGCGCAATCAGGAGCTGGAGCATTATGAAGGCAGCTGAGTTCGACAAACGCTTTGAAGCCGGCGAAGATATCACCGCACATGTTGATTGGTTCAGGTCCCGTCGTCCCAATACCGAAGCAAGGCGGGTAAATGTGGATTTCCCGGCCTGGGTCGTGACCGAACTGGATCGGCAGGCGCGGAAGCTCGGCATAACCCGGCAGGCGCTCATCAAGATGTGGATCGCGGACCGGCTGTCGTGATCATTTGCATGACCTGACATTCAATGGCCGATCGGGTTTCTTCCCTGCTTCTACCCGGGAATGTCATCGCGCACGCCTCATTTCATTTCGGGTATGTCCCGGGAGTTTGCTGTGCATTATATCGAAAACAATCCTGAATGAACAGAAAACGGGGCGATTGCGCGTTCATCCGGCATGTCATCACGGGTATGCCCAAAATGACGCCCAAGGTGCAAGACGCTCCGCATTTTCAGCGCCGAATCCTTCGCAACTTTCGAATTCCGATCGTATTCTGTTCTTCCGGATGTCCATATTGTGCAGCTTCGGTCCGTTTGGGCCTTTCTGGAACTGCACCCGGTTTCTTTTCGCCATGGGATCTCCCGGCGTGTTTATTCTATGTTCTTTTTTTGCTTAAAATGTTTCGGTTTTCCAAGAGATGTTGCCAAGAATTCACTTACGCACGATAGTAATCAGGAAATGAAATGCCCTATGGCGGGATCGGTACCTATGTTGGGTTAGCAGGCCTAGTCAAAAGACATGGGTATCATGGGAAGGTTCATACGAGTCGAGGCGAACAGACCTGCAAATGCCAAAGGCGCATTTGCAGCGCCTGTCGAAATTTCGATCCGGTGGCAGCGGAGCGGCTCCGGCGGCGCGATCGTTCGGAGGATTCGGCGGCGGGAGCCGAATGGAGGCAATAGTCCAAAGGGATTTGGGCGGCGAAGGCCGGCTTCGGGCAAGAAAAGGCATGTCCGCCGTGTTCCGCTTTGCGGTCTCCGGCCGGGGAGAGGCTAGCGGCGCGAGGCGTTCAGCACCGCGTCGAGGGCGTCCTGGGTTTTCGCGGCGTAGTGGCGGTTGGCTTCGGGAAGGTATTCGAACTCGCTCCTATACACATTCACGCTATTTAAAGGAGTAGCGTTCACGGTTTATGAAGGAACTTGCGTCCGGTTTTACCCTCGGCGCGGTCACGAGCGCGGACGTTCGGCACTGGTCGCCTCGCTCCGGTCGATCCCGTCCGCCGCAGACCGGGCGGCGCCTGTCCTGTCGGTGATCCTGCGAGATGCCAAAATGCTTGGCTGTCGTCCGGAAGGCAGCAATCTCTGCCGGAACATCCGGCGGTACCGGCGACACGGACGCGAGCGGTTCCTGTCCGGAAGGAGATCCGTCGGCTTGGCAAGGCGCTGGCAAGGCATGACGGCAATGTCCTGGCCGCCGCCGTGAGGCTGCTGGCCCTGACCGGCTCCCGA
>MPMP01000088.1 GCA_002238565.1 Albidovulum sp. bin36 | reverse complement strand
TCGAGGAGGCGGCCACCGGCTTGCTCTGCGGCAGCTCGATGCGGAGCTTGCGGCACTGCTCCCAGAGCTCGGCGAGCACCGTTTCATAGCCCTTGTCCGCCTGCGACAGCACCAGCCGGAACGTGAAAAGAATGACCGGCCGGGTGTCCAGGACCCGGCGGCGGCGCATCCACTCGCGGTCTTGCTCGGCGGCCAGCCGCCCGACCGCGTCGACGATCTTCTGCCAAGTGGCCGCCGCCGCTTCCGCCCGCTCCGGCAGCAGATCCCGCGTCCGCTTCCGCTTCGGCGGCTTGCGCTCGCCCTTCAGGATCGCCCGCCAGCCGGGAGCGAGCGGAAGGGCGTAGGCGTCCTTCGGGGTCTTCGAGCCGCTGGTCCGGGCGCACGCCGACTTCGTCGCGCCGATGCTTCGCAGGCTGGCCCGAAAACCGAGGCTGGCGCTCGACTGCCTGCGCCTGACCGGCAACCACCGGAAACGCGCACCCGCCTGAGTTCCAATCCCCTCCTGTCCCGGCATTCGGGCCTGCCGCAAAAGCGGCGGGCCGTCGGGACGTGTCCGAAAGTCCTCAGCAGGAGGCCGGAGGTTCAATTCAAGCCGAGTCCCCGCCCGAAATCCTGGAAAAACCCAAGATTTACACCGGTCCGGCCGACCTGATCCGATCAAATCTCCGCCGGAGCGGTCACCGGACCAAACTCCGAAACGTCAACCTCTGACGACAAAAATTAGCCGTGATTGATAGGCCGCGGGCGCCGAAATCGATCGTCTCGGCTAGAAGCGCTTTATTGATGTTGGCGCCGCTGCTAATCTTAAAAAGCGCGATCATGGGTTCGGGCAGCCCAAGCTCCACTGCGTAGTTTTCGATGAACTTGTGGTCGAGATCGATAGGATTATAATAGCATAATAAATGCGTAAGTGCTATATTCGCATGGCTCAAGGTTTGATTCTCTTTGAGTCCCTTGTCGCAAGCATTTGGAGACGTAGAGAAATGGGGGACTTGTCATCCTTGCAGCATTAACCCAGACGCTGCAGCGCCGCTTGACGGTTTTTTCCAGCGAGGTGGGTGTTGTCGGGGCGCTCCTGATTCTGGTCATTGTCTTCACGGCCATCGAACCGGCCTTCCTGTCGGACCGGAATATCAGGGCTATGCTGCGCGTCGTCTCATTCATAGGCATAATTGCCGTCGGCCAAGTAATTCTGCTGGTTGCCGGCGAATTCGACTTGTCCGTAGGCTCGGTCGCCGGAGTGGGCGCCGTGGTTGCCGCGCAACTGATGACATCTTTAGGTCTTCCGATCGCCCTGTCGATCGCCGGGGGAATGCTGACCGGAGCCACAATTGGCTTGGTCAACGGAATTGTCGTCGTAAAAGTCGGGGTTCCCGCATTCATCCAAACACTCGGGATGCTGTTTATAGGGCAAGGTCTAATCCAAGTCATAACCGGCGGTGTGCCTATTTATCCGCTTCCGCCGGAAGTAGGCGCGGTCGGGCGCGAGAAAATAATTTTCGGCCTCGGATACAGTTTCGTTGCCTTTCTGATAATAGTCGGCGGAGCGGATTTTTTGCTCCGGAGAACGGTTGTCGGCCGCAATCTCTACGCCACGGGCGGCAACCGAGAAGTAGCGCGGCTCGTAGGCATCAACACCGATCTTTATAAAATTGGCGCATTCGTGACCATCGGCGCGCTCGCGAGCACGGCGGGAATGTTCGTAATGGCAGATTTGGCCAGCGCGCCCACGTCAATCGGCAGCGGGTGGGAACTGCTGGTAATCGCGGGCGTCGTGGTCGGCGGCGTCAGCTTGTTCGGTGGATCGGGAACCATCGCAGCCGGAATAGTAGGAGTGCTGCTCCTGCAAGTGGTGACCAGCGGATTGGTAGTGATAGGCGTGAATTCGAATTGGCAGCAGATCGCAATTGGGACGATCATGGTCTTGGCCGTCGGACTTGACGTGGTTCGGCGTAAACTGGCCCGCTGACGATAGCTCGGCGCTTGCCGGTTGGGGCAAGTTCGGGCGCAAGAGGTCAACCTGGCAATCCAGGTTGCAAAAAAGTGCCGTGCAAGATCGGCATTTCAAAATGGAGGAAACCATAATGAGTTTGTTGACAAGATTGATTGCTCCGGCAGCGATGGGACTGGCGCTGCTGGGAGGACCGCAGGCCGCGTCCGCCGAGGGCGGTCCACTGCTTTGGGTGCAGCCCTTGCGCGACCACCCGGTTCACAAGATCATGCAGGCAGGGTTTCTATCCGCTTGCACCAAGATGAATCGCGAATGCGAGATCGTCGGCAACCCAAGTTCGACCAATTGGGACATTCCCGGAACCTTGCCGCTGGCCGAAGCCGCGTTGTCGCGCACCGAATTCGGAGCGGTAGCGGTCTACGGTCCCGATCCCGCGATATTCCCCTTTATCGCCAAGCTTGGCAGCGAAGGGTATCCGGTCGTTACGTGGCACGTTATGCCGCCCGAAGGATCGGTTGAAGGCCTGCTGGCCGTGACCGGCCAAGACACCCCCGCGGCCGGAGCAGCGGCAGCTGTCGCCATGGCAACCGAAATGGGAGGCTCGGGCATCATCGCGCTTACCCAGGGAAGCATCAACGAAGCCGAAAACGTCATGTCTGACGCGTTCCGGGCCAAGATCGCGGAATCCTATCCCGACATTACGGTGCTCTCGACCGAAATCGAAGGATTCGAGCCTTCCGCCGCGCAAGCAAAAGCCGTGGCGATCATCCAGGGCAACCCCGAAGTAACCGGCGCATTCTCGACGACCGGCAACGGGCCGCAAACGTGGGCGCAAGCCGCAAGGGCGACCGACAGGGAACTTGTGATTGTCGGCATGGACTATATTCGCCAAAACCTCGACTTGGTGAAAGCGGGAGAGGTCTTCGGACTGGTCGGGCAGCCGCTTTATGAAGAGGGGGCTCGCGCCGCTGAACTCGCCGCCGATTTGGCAGACGGCAAGATGGTGCCCTACCGCAACGCGCTGCCGGCGGCGATCGTAACGATTGATAACCTGGCTCCCTATTACGACATTCTGGAGCAGGCGGGACAGTAATCCGATAAGCGAGACTAGGCGGGGCGGCATTCGCCCCGTCCGCGACGGCAGCGCACGGGAGGCAGATCTGACAGCAAGCGGGCACCCCACTCTCAAAACGAGCGGAATCACGAAAACTTTCGGCGGCGTGGTCGCACTGAACTCGGTTGATCTGACCGTGCGCGAAGGCGATGTGCACGCGCTTCTGGGCCAGAACGGCGCAGGGAAGTCGACTCTAATCAAGGTCTTGAACGGCGTTTACGCCGCGGGAAGTTTCAGCGGCACGCTCGCCATGGAAGGACGCGAAGTGAGTTTCGCATCGCCGCGCGATGCGGCCGAATGCGGGATCGGCTATGTTCCGCAGGAAACCGAAGTGTTCGAGCATCTATCAGTGGCGGAAAACGTTTTCGCCGGCATGACCGGAGGCTCGAAAAAGGCGAGGCTTGTCAACCGGCGCGAAATCGGAAGGCGCAGCAAGGACATCCTCGCCGGCCTCGGCATCTCGATCGACCCGAACTCGCCAGCGGCGCGCCTGACATCCGCCGAGAAGCATATGCTCATGATAGCTCGCGCGCTGGCGCGCCGCCCGCGGGTTTTGCTCCTCGACGAGCCAACAGCCGCGCTTTCTTCGACCGAAGTTAAATCGCTTTTTGAAGCGCTTTCGCGTCTGAGGTCGGAAGGCGTTACAACCGTGTACATCACGCATCGCCTTCCCGAGGTGATGGCGATTTGCGACCGGACGACCGTGCTGCGAGACGGAATCGTCGCCGCCGAATTCGATCGAAAGGACTTCGACGAAGACGCTTTTATCTTCGCCATGTCGGGCCGCAAGCTGTCGCGGCTCTTCCCGGTTCACGATGCTCCGCCAAACGCGCCGAACCTATTGAAGGTCGAAGGGCTCGTTCCCGGCGCAGGTCACGGCAAGGTGGGGATCCACCGCGAAGCAGAGGTAAGTTTTTCAGTCGCGTCTGGCGAGATCGTCGGATTGGCCGGATTGCTGGGTTCGGGAAGAAGCGAAATCCTTCACGCGATCTTCGGCAGCTTGCCGGCAAAGGGAACTATCTCCGTCGATGGCGATCCCGTGGCTATTCGCAGGCCTCGCGATGCGCGCAGAGCGGGCATTGCCCTCTTGACCGAGGAGCGCAAACGCGACGGACTCCTGTTCAATCTTTCCTTGGGCCGCAACATTACGATCGGCAATCTCGGCCCACTGTCCAAGGCGGGTTTCGTCAACCCCGGGCGCGAAGGCCAGGCCGTGCGCAAATCGATGGAAGCGCTGAATGTCGTCGCGACATCCCCGGCCGCCGCCTTGTCGAGCCTTTCCGGCGGCAATCAGCAGAAGCTGCTGTTCTCGCGGGCCCTCATGCGCGAACCCAGAATTCTGATGCTTGACGAGCCGACGCGGGGCGTGGACGCCGCGACGCGGCAGGAAATCTACAAGCTCACGGTCGACTTGGCCGCCAAAGGCGCGGGCCTCTTGATCGTTTCTTCGGAACTTGAAGAGATTATCGGACTCTGCACGCGCATCCTGACAGTTTCCGACGGGCGAATTGTCGACGAGTTCAAGCGCGGCGAAGGCGACGAAGAGCGGGTTCTTCGAGCCATAGCCGATGCGCAGGGACGGCAATTCGAAGCGGCGGCATAATGGGCGCGGCGGCGAGATTGGATGGCAAGCGAGTTTTCGTTACCGGCGCCGCTACCGGAATCGGGCGCGGCGCGGCGGAGTGCCTCGTCGGCCGCGGAGCCCGGGTGTACGGCGTCGGCCTCGACGAAGAGGAAGGGCTGGAATTGCAGTCATCCCTTGGGTCGCCCGAATCGTTCCGTTTCCAAAAATGCGACGTTACGCGATCCGACGAGGTATCCGGCGCGGTCGATTCGGCGGCGCGGCTGTTCGGCGGCTTGGACGGAGTCGTAAATTGCGCCGGAATTTATCCGACGGGCAAGCGTGTTGAAGAACTTGGCGACGACGAATGGGAACATGCTCTCGATGTTAATCTGAACTCCGTATTCCGGGTGTGCCGAGCCGCTTTGCCCGTCTTGCGCAAATCGGGAGGCGGGTCGGTTGTCAACATCGCTTCGGTACACGCGGAAGCAACCACCGGCGGCGTGCCTGCCTACGCCGCGACAAAGGCGGGGATTGTCGGCTTGTCCAGGCAGATGGCGCTCGACTACGCCGAGGACATGATCCGCGTTAACGCGCTTCTCCCCGGCGCCGTCGCCACGCGAATGGGCTTAGGCGGATTGCCCGGCGGCGATCCGGAAGCGGTCGGGCTGTCCTTCGACCGCAACAAGATTGCGCGTTTCGGCGAACCATCGGAAATCGCGACCGTAATCGCATTCCTTTTGTCGGAAGACTCGTCCTTTATTACCGGTAGCGCGCTTCAAGCGGACGGCGGACTCCTGTCTCGGATATTCTAGCCCGGCGCAGGTTCAGCGCGCCGATTCTGAATTTGCCGTTCGGTCGAAGCTGTAAAAATCCGACATTGCAAAAGCCGTAGCGATCAAGCCGGACCAAGGCGTACGGCCTAGAACGAACGCGCGTATCCCGCGCTCCATCCGCCGTCTACCGGCAGAAGCTGACCCGTCGTATAGCTGTTCAACGGGTCGGCCATGAAAAGGACTGCATCGACTGCTTCGTCAAGTTTTCCAGTCCGAGCAAGAGGCACGTGGGTTAGCATTGAAATGTCGCCGGAATCCGAAGCGCTTTCTCCGATGCAGCCGAACCCAAGAGCATTGACTCGGACGTGCGGGGCCGATTCCATCGAAATGCAGCGCATGGCCGCGGCAGCGGCGGACATCAACCGCGAATGCTCCGCATGTCGGCGGATAGGAATCGCGGCTGCAGCAGTGAGCAAGAATATAACGGCGCCTTTCCCGCGTCGGCTCATTGCTTCGGCCGCCTTGCCGGCGGCGGCGACCAGTGCGTCGGCTTCCGCGCCATCGGAGCGCTCCGGAACGAGATTCCACGAGACTAGCAAAATGTCGGCCTCGGTCGGTGAAATTTCTTCGTTCAACTCGATGCCGCCGTTCGCCCGCAATGCTTCGAGCGCGGCGGCGCATATAGTTGTTTCGGCGCCGATGGCGGCTACCCGCCAGCCTTCAATGTCGATTTCCATCAACCTGGTCACATTCTGAACCCGGTCGACCATCCGCCGTCCACTGCCAGAACTTGGCCGTTGATATAGCTCGAATGCGGCGAGCAGAGGAAAAGCACGGCTTCGGCTATCTCCGACGGCCGGGCGGGACGGGACATGCCGATATGCGCCATAAACTCTCTCACGCGATCGGACATGGCGCCATCCTCTCCGTAGAAAAGGCGGCGCGTAGGTTCGGAAATGACAGATCCCGGCGCGACCGCATTCGCCAATATGCCTTTGGGGCCCAATTCCAACGCCATGGCGCGGGTGAGATGGATGACGCCCGCCTTGGCGGCGTTGAACGGACTTTGCAGTCTCATCGCGGCCATGCCGACTACCGATGCGATATTGACCACCTTCCCGCCATTGCCAGACATGACCATGGCCGGGAGCGCCGCCCTCGTCGCCTTGAATAGCCCGTCCAAGTCGACGCGGACGATCTCGTCCCAAACTTCCGGCGCGAATTCGTCGATGCAAACGCGGTGGTCGGTGGAGTTTATCCCCGCATTATTGACTAGAATGTCGATGCGGCCGAAACGGCTTGCAGTTTTTTCGACGGTGCTCGCGAACGAGGACATATCCGTGATATCCGCAGTTGCCGCAACGGCGTTTCGCAATCGGGAAGCAACCGACCTGGCGCCTTCGGCATCAATATCGGCAACGACGACCGTGGCGTCATTGTCCGCCAGCCTCGCCGCGATCGCTTGCCCGATTGCGCCGGCGGCACCGGTCACGATCGCCACTTGACCATTCAAATCGCATTTCATCCCGTCGCCAACCCGTAGTTTCGGCAGCGGAACGGTATCGTATCGGCCGTTCTTGCACAAGCGCGCGAAATCCGGCAGGATCCGTCGACCGCTTATCCCGTCCGGCGGCGCGACGGCAATTCCGGCGGCGAAGTATTTTTGACTTGAATTGCGGCGCCGCGGGCGCAGAATGTCTTATCGAGCGGGAGAATCGGAGGAAGCATGGTCGAGATCGAATGCGTAGTCGACGCGAAAGCCGCTCTGGGAGAGGCGACAACTTGGGACCCGGAGGCCGGCATCCTTTGGTGGATCGACATCTGGGGCAAGCTCATCCATCGCTTCGACCCGGTGAAAGGCGAGGATCGAGTCTGGGAATCGCCGGAATTCCTCGGATGCCTGGGTCTGCGCGCAAAAGGGGGATTGGTGGTCTCAATGGCGAGCGGTTTTAGCTTCTTCGATCCGCAGGAGGGCGTTTTCGAACATATCGCCGATCCTGAACCGGATCAGCCGAAAACGCGAATGAACGACGGGAAAACCGACCGGCAAGGCCGCTTCTGGTCGGGCAGCATGTTCGAGGCGCCGGGCCGTCCCGTCGAATTTTCAGGCTCGCTCTACCGCATGGATGCCGACCTTTCCTTGCACAGGATGGTGGAAGGAATCGGTTGCAGCAACGCGCTTGCCTGGAGTCCGGACAGCCGGACGATGTATTTCTCCGACAGCCACCGTAGCGAGGTATGGCAATTCGATTTCGATCCGGCGACCGGAGAGATCGAGAATCGGCGTACATTTATCGATCTGACGGAAACCGGCGGCGTGGCCGACGGCGCGACCGTCGATGCCGACGGCTGCTATTGGCTGACGATCCCGGTTACCTACAAGGTCAACCGCTACGATCCGACGGGAAAATTGATGCAATCGATCGCCATGCCGACGGACTTGCCCACGTGCTGCGAATTCGGCGGACCGGATCTCGACGTGCTCTACGTTACAACGGCGGTGCTCAATCGCCCTGCATCGCACTTCGCAGGGCAATCGAACCCGGGAGGCTTGTTCGCCGTGGATGCCGGGGCCAAGGGCATTCCGGCGGTTCCGTTCCACGAAAAGGATTGAGGATCGGCTCAAAGAATTCATCGCCGAGCGAGGCCGTCGGCGGCCGCTGCCGAAGAGGACTCGCGATCTACGAAATGTCGTTGTGCGAATCGTAGGTGATTCTGAAGAAATCGGAGCGGTGCAAGCCGACGGTGTATTCCACCCGCCTGCCCAGCGCCGTTTCGTATAGCATTTCTAGAGACAATACCGGGTAGCCCTTTTCAATGCCGAGATGCTCGGCGACCGCGGATGACGCGACCTCGGCGCGAATTGTCAAATGCGCCGCCTCGAGACGGATGCCGAGATGCTTCTGCACCGTGTTGAATATAAGCGGATCGTCGAATTCTTCGGCGGACAAGTTTGCGCCGACATCGTTTGGAAGATAGCAGGTGATGAAGCTGCGCTTTACGCCTTCCGTAATCAAAATCGCGCGCAGGCAGTAGCCTTCCGGATCGGACTCCGCGCCAAACTGCTGCCGGAAAACCGGCGATGCTTCAGTTCCGTAATTCAAGACTTCCAGCCGCCCGTTCCGGGTGAGGTAAGCCATATCCGTGAATTTGCGAAGGCTTAATGCGCGCCCGGTATCTACGCTCGGAACCAAAACCACGGCGGGCTTGGCAGGGCGCTTCTGTATCAGGCCCTGCTGCTCAAGTTCTTTCAGGGCGTTGCGCACCGTCATCAGGCTTACGCCGTAATGCTCGGCAATGTCTGCTTCCTTGGGCAATTCCGCGCCGGCAGGCAGGTCGTCCCCTTCAATCAGAAGGCGAAAATGCTCGGACAACTGGCGGTAATACGGCCCATTCCGGCGCTCGAAAACCACGCGCGATCTTTTGCTGGTTGATTGCTGATGGTTGTTCAAATCCCTGTCCGATCAATGAAACAGCGCGAACCGGCGCCGGAGCCTCCTTCGCAGCTATAATGCCTTCTGCCAAGGAAAGACAATTGCTGCGCAATTTATCCTCGTCGGTTCACAAGAATTGCGGGCAATAGAGCGTTCTCAAACCGTTTTTATTTCAAGCATACCGACCTGTTTAGTTTCTCCCCGATCCTATTCTTGAATTGGCGTGCCGAGACTTTTTTGCCCGCGTGCGGACGCGAGAACTCCCGCAAGATCAACTGCGCCGATCAGGAAAAGGCTCGCCGGCTATAAAAAGGGTCGGATCCCGAATGTCCGAAAGCTAGTGGCCGCCGCCCAATCCAAGCAACCCTCGAAGGACTGTTTACGTTGCTTCGCAAGTGCGCGAGCGCCGAGGCGGCCCGGGCGAACCGTTGACGACCTAAAAGGCAGCCAGTCGATTAAGATGCGTGCGTAGAAAACTCGGAACGAGCGTTCCCATGAACGTTCGCAGGCCTTTTGGGGATTGCCTGAGGCATCATAGCACCAGAGGCCGGCGAGAACAAACGGCGGATAAGTCAGAGTATCGATCCAATGCGACCGCCCATGGCGACGGTCGCACCGACCTCGCGTTCGCGCGGACCCATTCGCCCCGCCACGCTCGCTTCGACCTCCACCACGGCTTTGTCGGTTTCGATCTCAGCAATTAAATCGCCTTCCTCGACTGACTCGCCTTCGGATTTGTGCCAAGCAACCAGCTTGCCCTCCGAAATCGTCAGATCGCCGTATGGCATGACGATTTGTTCCTTTTCATTTTTTGAACTATTCGAAAATTCCTCGGCGCTTTCCATTGGCTCCCTGGCGGGTGTGACATCGGGCGGGCCGGCGAACGGCAGCGCGGCGGACGCCTTCCCAAGGCGTTGGTTGAACCAGTGGTGCGGAACCGGCGCCCGGCCGCCAATTACGGAGCGCGCCGCATCGACAATCCTCGCGGTATCGACCAGGATGGCTGACTCTAGGACAGGCGCGAAAGGATGGGTGACCGCGGCCGTATGTAATCGTCCAACCGGCGCATCCAACTCGTCGAAAGCCAATTCGTTGATCGTTTGCGCGATCTCGCCCCCGAGACCGCACATCGCCCAAGCCTCGTCGACAACAAGAATCCGGTGGGTTTTTTCCAAGCTGGCGACAATCGTCTCCACGTCCAGCGGAAGGATCGTTCGCGGATCCACGATTTCCGCTTCAATGCCGTCCATGGCGAGTTCCTCGGCGGCTTCCAGCGCGCGCGCCACCAGCTGACCGGTCGCCACGATCGTAATATCGCTGCCTTCGCGCGTGACGCGAGCTGTTCCGAACGGGACGAAATGCGGTTCGGCGGAAACCTCGCACTTCGACGAGAAAAGCGCTTTCGGCTCTAGCATTATTACCGGGTCGGACGCGCGGAGCGCCGTCTTCATCAGCCCTTTCGCATCGGCTGCGTTGGAAGGCACGCAAACAATGAGACCCGGCACTTGCGCGAAAATTGGATGAAAGCTGCCGCTGTGGTGCGGTCCCGAACTCCTCAAGGCTCCCGCCGCCGCGCGGATGACGACGGGCGCGCTAATCGCGCCGTTGCTCATATAGCGCAACTTGGCGGCTTGCTGGATGATTTGCCCCGCGGCTTCGAAGGCGAAATCGGCAAACATCAAATCCGCGACGGCGCGCGTCCCCGTTGCCGAAGCTCCTATGGCGGCGGCTGTAAATCCTTGTTCGGAAATCGGAGTGTCAATCATCCTGTCTTGTCCGAACTCTTGCCAAAGGTTCTTCGTATGCGCGAAGCTGCCGCCGCGTTCGCCGGTGCCCTCTCCGAGATAAATGATATCGGGATTGGCGCGCATCTCTTCGGCAATGCCGTCGCGAACCGCGTCAAGCCAGCCCTGCATTGCAGTTGCTCCAACCTTCTGCGGAGCTAGGGCCGGCTGCGGATTGATCTGCTCGGCGAAAACATGCGCCCGGACCGTTGACGGATCCGGCAGCGGAGAACGGCGCGCGAAGGCGACGCATTCGGCTATGGTCTCGTCTACGTCGGCTTCGATCGCATCCAAATCCTCATTGGCCGCCACCGAAAATTCTTCGACGAGCCTATGGCGAAAAGTCTTGATCGGATCTCGTTTTACCCATTCGTCGATTTCTTCCTGAGTGCGGTAGGTTCCGGTCACCGGGTCGCCCTCGTGGTGGCCAACCGTCCGGTAGGTCCGCGCTTCGATAAGCGTGGGTCCGCCGCCGCCCCGCGCTCGCGCCGTCGCTTCCATCATCGCTTGCCAGACCGCGAACACGTCGTTGCCGTCCACCGCAACGCCGGGGCAGTTGTACGCGGCGGCCTTGCTCGCGACGTCGGTGTTCAAGGTCGTGTTCGCGAACGGCGTCGCGGTTGCATAAAGATTGTTCTCGCAAACGAAAACTACCGGCGCGCGCTGCACGGATGCGAAGTTAAGCGATTCATGGAAAGACCCGTGATTGACCGCGCCGTCCCCGAAAAACGCTACGCCGATGTCGTCGGTTCCGCGCCCGCGCGCGCTTAACCCGATTCCCACGGCGTGTCCGATGCCGGCCGCGACGACGCCGTTGGTGCCGAACAGCCCGACGCGCCGGTCGTATAGATGCATAGTGCCGCCGCGCCCGGCGCAGATTCCGTCGGACTTGCCGAATAGCTCGGCCATGACACGGCGCGGGTCGCTTCCCTTGGCCAAGGCATGTCCATGCCCTCGGTGCGTCGAAGTAATCCAATCGCTGGGCCGAAGATGGTCGCAAACCCCCGTTCCGGTGGCTTCTTGACCGATATAGAGATGCAGGAAGCCCGGGGTCTCCCCTTTGCGGCACGCAATTTGAGCGGCGGTTTCGAATTTTCGGAGCAAGACCATCTTTTCGAACAGACGGATTAGGACCGCGGCATCCGGTAGATTGGCCATGCGCGCAGGCGCGGGAGTAGAAACCAAAGACTGCGGGGGCTTGTTCATTTAATCTGCTGCTCCTTGCGCGCCAGTCGTTTCGGCACTTGGAAAGGCGCGCTTTAGGCTTCCTGGCTCAAGCCGGCGGCTCGTCGATTATAAATTTATACTAGTATAATAAAATAGCAATGATGCGTTCCGAATTCCTTGCCGAGACCGCGCCGGCATCCCTCGAACCAATGGCTTTGCCGCGTCGTCGCCATCCCAATCCGCGTTCAATAGTCACGCCGAGGCGGCACTTTTCGACTAACGAACAGGGTGCCCAAGGGATATTCGCTCCCGGCTTGGAGCCGCCGCGTTGAATTCACGCCCGCAGGCTCAATGATGCGTTCGGCAGCGGACCGATGCCGAGACGGAAGCCGAAAATGCAAGAATCAATGAAGCCGCGGGATGAAACGGGCCGTCGTCGCGGATCGCGGTTTTCAGTCGCGTCGTATGGAAAAAGGGTCCCAATCGGGGCGGAAGCACAGTCCGCGGCGCGGAATTTTCGCCAAAGGAATGCCCGGGCCTAATTCCGGTTCAGACGCCGCCAATATTCGGTTTGCCCCCTTCATTGCACGAATTCTCGACCGCTTTGCGCTTGCGACCGGGTCGATGCTGACCGGATGCGGCCGCGGGACTTGCCAATACCGGCAATCCGGACATCCGCTAGCGCGGTTCAATGCGGCGCGCGCGTACGACCGCCAAGCCCGTCTCGACGTACGGATCAAGCGCTGGGGACGCCATTGAAATGACCGGCATTGACGGCGCGAGCCACGTCGCCGAGTCGGTGGATTTGCCGTTCCGCGACGCAAAGGCGAACGTCCCGCGCGGACTATGATTGGCCTCGGCCCTCGGCGCGTGTCGAGCGGAGGACCATCAACGGCTCAAGCAGGCTCGCGCAGGCGATCAACGTCACGCCAATCGCTTCCCGCAGCCCAAAAGGCTCGCCCGCGAGCAGCGCCGCGGAAATCGCTCCGACAACTATTTCAGTCATGAATAGCAAGCTAGCGACCGCGGCGTTCACGTATTTGGGTCCCCAAAGCGACGCATAGGTGCCGGGGATCACAAGAAGGACAACGAAAAGGATCAAACCGGGCAACGCGGGGCCGGTCTGATCCAATGTCGGCACATGCCCCGGGGCCAGCGCCAGCGCCGTCGCTCCTGACAAGACAAGGCCCCAAAGGAAGAAACCGCAGGTCAGGTCCAAGGCCGGATGGTCCTCGTGCATGCGCACGCGCACAATCGTCAGCGCCCAAAAAAAACCGCCCGCGAGGCCCATCCAATCGCCGATGTTGCGCGGCACCGGCCAGCCGACGCCTAGTCCGAACAGCACCAGCATTCCCAAGGCGGCCAGTGACATGGCCAGAATTCGGATTGGCAAAATCGGCTCGCCCAAAAGGACCCGGGCTAAAATCGCGCTCCATATCGGCATCAGGTAAAACAGCATCAGCGCGCGAATTACGTCGGTGAAAACGATCGAGGCGGAATAGAGCGTCAGCGCCATGCCGCTCGCGGCGGCGGTCAGCAGTAGCGGCAGCCCGGCGCGACGGATGCGCGCCCGCCGCAATACGGCAACGGGCAGCAAAATCAGGGACGGGACCGTGAAATAGACGACCATGACCCATAAATCGTGCAGACCCGCGCCTTCCAGACCGCGAAGCGGAATCCAGAACAGCCCCCAGACCGCGCCTGCGTAAAGGCAGGCGAGCTTTGCCCGCGCATCAAGTGAAAATGCCAAGTTTATCGCGCATCAGGCCGACCGACATGGGCGGCGAATTGTAGAGAATAATCTTGCCTTTCGGGGTGGCTTCCCGCCCGGCGAAGGAAAGCGCGCCAATGATTTGTCAAGCCGATTTAGCCAAGCTGTTTGCGGAGTTATCGGCAAGAACATTAATAGGGTCAACTTCCCGGTATTTCGCGATTTGCCCAATTCCGCGCCGGCTTGGGCCGCGCAGCTGATGCGCTCTTGCGAATTTGCTCGGCAAGCCGCCGGACGGCGTGGTAGCGGCTCCGGCAAGACGACGCAAGCCGCGAATGCAGGCAACGGCATGCGCGAGATGCGTCGTGGCAGCAATTCAGAGATCGCATGGCAGCTAGCCGAGCGAGACCATCGGATTGCCGAGCTCTTCGAAAGCAACAGGGAGCCAGGCAACGAAATCGAGCTTCCCAAGAAGCTTTCGGGCCGTCCGACCGCGAGGCCCGCGTCAACGCCGAAACGGGACCGTCGTGCTTCGACAAGCGGCAGGGCCATAAAGAAGGCGCGCGGTGCGCGAATGTCCGGCAAATGCCTGCGCAGGCGGACGCGGCGCGTGCCCGACGGGGCCGTTCGCGCCGGCTTCGAGAGGGGCGAACCGTCCGGGATGTCGATTTCCTCGCCTAGGGGGCGGCTGCGAGCCGGACGTCGGGAAGCTTCCAGACGGTGGCCGCCTGGTGGAGAGCCTTAACGACATCGGCCTGGAATTCTCGCGCCGCGCGCAAGCGCGGTTGTTCGCGGAATAGGCGAGAAACGGCGGCGGGCGCCGGGTTTGCAAGCGGGCTGCTGCTCTCGGTGACATGCCCGCCTCGGCGCAGCACATGATTGTTGCGGAAGTTTCCAAAATTTTCTATGCATGATCGGGCTCTTTTCCCGGCGTGCGAAGCATCGGAGGTTGCGCGAGTTGGAAGGCGAAATCGAAATGCCCGCCGTCGAATTGCAGGGCGTCGTCAAGAAATACGGTGAATTCGTAGCGCTTAGGACCATCGATCTTGAAATCAAGGTCAACGAGTTCTTCACGCTGCTCGGGCCGTCCGGATGCGGGAAAACCACGCTGCTCCGAGCTATAGCCGGATTCGAGGACATAACCGCCGGAGCCATCCTGCTCGGGGGCGAGCGGATCGGCGACCTGCCGCCGAACAAGCGGCCGATCAATACCGTGTTTCAGCACTATGCGCTTTTCCCGCATATGACTGTCGAAGACAATGTGGCCTTCGGCATGCGGATGCTGGGCGCGCCTAGATCCGAAGTGGCGGACCGCTCGCGAAAAATGCTCGAATTGGTCAAGCTCGGCGATTTTGCTCGCCGCCGGCCCGATCAGCTTTCCGGAGGCCAGCAGCAGCGCGTCGCATTGGCCCGGGCGATGGCCCCGCGACCTCGGGTGCTATTGCTCGACGAGCCGCTTTCGGCCCTAGATCTTAAACTGAGGCACGCGATGCGCGTGGAGCTGAAGCAGCTTCAGAAGGAAACCGGAATAACGTTCGTTTTTGTAACGCACGATCAGGAAGAGGCGCTGACGATGTCGGATCGGATCGGCGTCATGGACCAGGGGATGCTGCAGCAGGTCGGAACGCCTCGCGAAATCTACGAGAAGCCGAACAACCGCTTCGTAGCGGATTTCATCGGAGAGACGAATCTATTCGACGTCCGAGTCTCGGAGGTCGGCGAGAGAGGCTGCGTTTGCGCCTTCGGCGAGAGGGGATCGATCGGCTGCGAAGCGACCGGCAGGCCTCTCGTTGGCGCGGCGTGCCACCTTTCGATCAGGCCCGAGGGACTCGACATGCGGTCCCGGGAGGACGCGGAAAGCCCGCTGGGCGGCAAGGTGGAGCAGATCGTCTATCTGGGAACCGATACGCAGTACTTGGTGAGGACGCCGGTCGGCGAACTAATTACGGTGCGGCGTCAGAACGCCGTGGCGGACGGAGTCGAATTTTCAGTCGGCGATGAAGTGTCGCTTCTTCCCCGGCCCGGCGCGGCCAGGCTGCTGGCCGACTGATGGCGGGCATCGGAGGACGGAGCGGCGAAAGCTCTTCCAGCGCGTTCGCGCCGATCAGAGCCTGGCTGATCCTTCCGACCTGGCTGATTATCGGCTTTTTTCTGGTCGTCCCGGTGGGAACGATGCTCGTCTACTCGTTTCTCACGAAGGAGTTCAGGGGCGGAGTCATCTGGGAATTCTCGCTCGCGGCCTACGACCGGTTCATTTTCGACCGGGGCCTGTTCGGCGACGAGCCGCCGAAGCTGGAACTCACCTACATTACGATTTTCGCCCGCTCGACGATCCAGGCGGCCGCGGCGACGCTGCTATGCCTGATCATCGGCTTTCCGACGGCGTTCTACATCGCGACCCGGCCGGTGTCGACGCGCGCGATCTGGCTGTTTCTAGTAACGGTCCCCTACTGGGTGAATCTTCTCGTCAGGACCGTGTCCATGAAGTTTCTGATACGCGAAAGCGGACCCTTGAATTCGTTTCTTCAATGGACGGGCGCGATTTCGGAGCCTCTGCAGATCATCAATACGGATTTCGCCGTGCAGCTTGGATTGTTCTATTCCTATCTGCCTTTCATGGTGCTGCCGATTTACGCGTCCGTGGAAAGGTACGATTTCGCGCTGTCGGAAGCGGCGGCCGATCTCTACGCCACGCGATGGACGATTCTACGGAAGGTCCTGCTGCCGACCGTGAAACCGGGAATCATTGCCGGCTGCATTCTCGTTTTCGTGCCGAGTCTCGGCGCGTTCCTCGCCCCCGACCTGCTGGGAGGAGCCAAGAATTTCATGATCGGCTCCTTGATCGAGGAGCAGTTCAAGGGCAATGCGGGCAACTGGCCGTTCGGAGCGGCGGCGGCAATGATCCTGCTGTCGATGGTGCTTGTCGTGCTGATGATTTATGCGCGCCGCCAGTCGGGCCGGAGCCGGGAGTAGCGCGGCCATGGCGAAAATCTCCGGCCGCATACGGCGCTATCCCGGGTTTTTCCCGATGACGGTTCTATGCCTAATCCTGCTGTACTCGCCCCTGATCGTTGTCGCCGCCTACAGCTTCAACGACTCGCTTTCGATTACGCTTTGGGGCGGATTCAGCTTTCGATGGTATCTGGACGTTTTCTTCGGGCTTGAAGCCGACAAATTCAGAGACGCGGCCTGGAATTCGCTAAGCATCGCATTCATGGCGGCGACCGCATCGACAATAATCGCGACGGCGGCGTCCATAGGCATGGTGCGCGGCGGCGAGTTCAAGGCGAAGCCGGCCAGTTTCGCTTTGATCAGCCTGCCGCTTATGGTTCCCGAAATCGTAACCGCCGTGGCGACTCTCATTTTTTTCAGCACTATCGGCTTCGCTCGCGGCTACGCCACGATTCTGGTCGCGCATATCGTATTCTGCATCCCGTTCGCCTATCTGCCTATCGAAGCGAGGCTCAAGGGCATCGAGGGAACATTCGAAGAAGCGGCGCAAGATCTTTACGCCAGCCGCTGGCAAGCGTTTCGATACGTGCTGTTCCCGCTAATGGCTCCGGGCGTGGTCGCCGGATATCTGCTTGCATTTATTATTTCCTTGGACGATTTTATTATTACGAACTTCGTGAAGGGGGCGGGAATCGAAACCCTGCCTACGGCGATCTTCGGCGCGGTAAAGCAGGGGATCAAGCCCAACATACTTGCGCTATCGACGCTTATGCTTCTGATTTCGGTGGGATTTGTCACGATTTCCTATTTCGTAAGCAGAATGGGCGTAAAACCCGGCGGCTATCGGCCGTCGGCGGCAATACGGAAGAAAAAAGGAGTTTAGGTTTATGAAGCTATTGAAACTTTGCGCGGCCGCGATCCTGATTTCCGGCGGATCGGCGCAAGCCGAAGGCAAGCTCTCGATTTACCATTGGTTCGAATACATGCCGCAGGAATTGCTCGACAAATTCGCTGCCGAGCACGGCGTGGAAGTCACCATGGATACCTACGACAGCAACGAAGCGATGCTGGCATCGCTGAAAGCCGGCGCGCTCGGGTCGTACGACGTAGCCGTTCCCGGCGACTACATGGTGCAAATCATGGCCGAAAGCGGACTGCTCGACACGATTGCGGAAGGCGAGCTTTCGAACATGGGCAATATCGAAGGCCAGTGGGTCGACGTGCCGTTCGATACGGGCCGCAAGCATTCGATTCCCTATCAGTGGGGATCGACGAGTTTCTCGGTCAATACGGACGTATATGGCGGCGATATCAATACGACTTCGATAATTTTCGATCCGCCGGAGGAGCTTCGCGGAAAAATCAATGTGCTCGACAGCCAGGGCGAGGTCATTTTGCTGGCGAACCTGCATCTGGGGATTCCGCAGTGCTCGACGGACCGCGACCAGCTGAGGATGCTCGACGAATTGCTCCAGGGCGCGAAGCAGCACTGGGCTTCCTTCGGATCCGACATCGCCAAGGACGTCCTCGTCTCCGGCGATGCTGCGGCGGGCATGATCTACAATGGCTTCTCGGCCAAGGCGCGGCTGGAAGGCGCGCCGATCAAGTACGCCTACCCGCGCGAAGGCATCATCGTTTGGATGGACAACGTCGTTTTGCTAAAGGATGCTCCCAACCGCTCCAACGCGCTGAAATTCATGGATTTTCTTCTTGAACCGGAAAATATAGCGGCGGTGACCAATTTCGCGCGCTATTCGCCTGGAATCATGGGCGTAACCGACATGCTGGACGAAGAATTGCGCACGGCTCCCGAATCCGTCCCGCCCGCGGACGCGCCTGCGGGAACCTTCATCGCGGTTTGCGACGAGGAGACGCAAAGCGTCTACGACGCGATCTGGACCAGGCTTAAGAAATAGCCTCCGAACGATCCGGGGAGCCTGTCGGCAGGCTCCCCGCTTCCCCCGAAATTTCGAGAGCGCCATGACGCGAGACAAGCGATTCGACATCCTGTTCGAACCCGTGGACATCGGGCCCGTGGTCGCCCGCAACCGCTTCTATCAAGTTCCCCACTGCAACGGCATGGGCTATCGCGACCCGAGCGCGGTCGCCGCGATGCGAGGGGTCAAGGCTGAAGGCGGATGGGCGGTCGTCTGTACCGAGCAGGTGGAAATCCATTACAGTTCCGACATAACGCCGTTCATTGAGCTGCGCCTTTGGGATGATCGAGACATTCCGATGCTCGCCGGAATGGCGGGCAAGATCCACGAGCATGGAAGCCTCGCCGGTCTGGAGCTCGCCTATAACGGCCTGAACGGTCCGAATTTCTACGGCCGGGAAGTTCCTATGGCGCCGACCGGCTTTCCGGTCGCGACGTTTACCTACGATCCGGTTCAGGCGCGCACGATGGACAAGGAGGACATCCGGAACATCCGGAGGTGGCACCGGGCCGGTGCGCTGCGGGCGAAAAAAGCCGGCTTCGACCTCGTCTACGTCTACGCGGGGCATGGGCTAAGCTTCATCCACCACTTCCTGGCTCGGCGGTTCAACCACAGGACGGACGAATACGGCGGCTCCCTTGAAAACCGGGTTCGGCTGCTAAAGGAGCTCCTCACCGATACGAAGGAGGCAATTGGCGACGATTGCGCGGTCGCGTGCCGATTCAGCCTCGACGAGCTGATGGGGGAGCGCGGGCTCGAAAAGGCGGAGGCGGAGGACATGATCGGACTGGTGGCCGAAATTCCCGATCTCTGGGATTTCGTGCTTGCGGGCTGGGAAAACGATTCGCGCACGTCGAGATTCTGCGGCGAGGGAGGCCAGGAGGATTATTTGGCGGGGGTGAAGGCGCTTACGAGCAAGCCGGTCGTCGGCGTAGGCCGCTATACCTCGCCCGACAGGATGGCTTCGATCGTCCGCAAGGGGCTTGTCGATCTGGTAGGCTGCGCCCGGCCTTCGATCGCGGATCCGTTTCTGCCGGAGAAGATCCGGGAGGGCCGTCTCGAAGATGTCCGCGAATGCATCGGATGCAACATTTGCGTGTCCGGCGACTTTACGATGTCGCCGATAAGGTGCACCCAGAATCCGTCCATGGGCGAGGAATGGAGAAAGGGATGGCACCCCGAAAGATACAGGCCGAAGGAAACGGACAAGCCCGTTCTCGTGATCGGAGCCGGGCCGGCGGGCCTCGAGGCGGCGCATGCGCTCGGAAAGCGGGGCTACGAGGTGGCCATCGCCGAAAAAACGACTGAGCTGGGCGGCCGAGTCGCGCGCGAAAGCCGCCTGCCGGGACTTGCCGCCTGGGCGCGGGTCCGCGACTACAGGGTTCAGCAGATCGCCAAGCTTGCGAATGTCGAAACCTATTTCGATTCCGGACTCGATGCTTCGAATGTTTTTGAACTCGGCTATCCGCGGGTTGTGCTTGCCACTGGCGCAGAGTGGCGGAGGGACGGAGTGGGGCGCTGCTGGCTTGCGCCGGTTCCGGCCGAAGACGGCGTGCGGGTCTATACGCCCGACGACATCATGGACGGCGGGGCGCAGGAAGGCGAGCGAATCCTGATTTGGGACGACGACCACTACTACATGGGCGGCGTGGTCGCCGAATTGATGGCGCGGGACGGGCGGAAGGTCGTCTACTCCACGCCGGCGGTCGAAGTGTCCGCGTGGACGAGAAACACAATGGAGCAGCATTTCATCCAGGAGCGGCTGATTGACCTGGGCATAGAGATTCGCTGCTGCCGCAACCTGGAATCTCTGGAGGCGGGAGGCGCGGAGCTCTCCTGCGTTTATTCGGGCCGCAAGGAGCGGCTCGCGGCGGATGCGGTCGTCCTCGTCACGTCGAGGCAGCCGGTTGCAGCCCTGCGAACCGAACTCGAATCCCGAAAGGACGAATGGTCGGCCGCCGGAATCGAGGATGTCGCCGTTATTGGCGACGCGCTGGCCCCGGCCACGATCGCGCACGCGGTCTATGCGGGCCGCCGCTACGCGGAGGAAATCGACGCGCCGCGGACAACCGGCGATTCCGTGCCGTTCCGTCGCGAAATCGCGGAATTGCTGGCAGATTGATCTCGCTAGGACTGCGAGCGCCCGCGGCCCGCCTAAATTCGGGGCGCCGCCGCCGCGGGCGCTCGAAACTCGAGGATTTCGAATCGCCCGGCGGGCCGGCCGGGACCGCAGCCGCGGGGACGTTTTGAATACTCAGGCGCATTTGATTCTGGGAGCGGCGGCGCTTGCCCGGCCCGGCCGCAAAAAGGTTAACGCCGCCGCATTCGCGGGATCGCTTCTGCCCGACCTTTCGCTTTACGTGCTGGCGATTCATTCGCTTTTCCTTTTGCAAATTCCTCCGTCTGTCGTATTCGGCGAGCTTTATTTTTCGGACGAGTGGCAAAGCGTATTCGCGATCGACAATTCGGTTTTCGTCTGGCTCGCGATCGCGCTGGCGGGCGGCATTTCGCGCAGTCCCTGGCTGCTGACGCTAGGCTTGGCGGGACTCCTTCACATCGCGACCGATTTTCCGCTGCATCACGACGACGGAAGGCAGCATTTCTGGCCGCTGAGCGACTGGATTTTCGACAGCCCCGTTAGCTACTGGGATCCTGCGCACTACGGGAACATCGTCGGTATAGCCGAGGCTTCGCTCTGCGCGCTCCTTAGCATATTGCTTTGGAAGAGGTTTCGAAGCCGAATTTCGAGAATCGCGATCGCCATCCTTGCGATCGCGGAATTGGCGCCCGCGCTTTCGTTCCAGATTTGGTCGTGAGCCAGCTTCGATTCGCCGCCGCGGGCGAGGACTCGGCGATGCGGCGCGGGCCAAATTCCATGCGGACGGCGAAACGGCTGCTCGATGCTGCAAGCTGAACAACCGATTGCCGAATTCATTCCGGCGGCGAGCGGCGGCTTGATCGCGAAATTTGATTCGCGCCCTCGGCGATATCGGCATTGCCTGCGGCTTGATTCCAAACCGCTTCTAGCGCATTGTCGCTCGGCAAAGCGACGTGATCCGATCGCCTTGCTTTTCGACTTATGCGAGGCGTGAGACCGAGGGAGACGAATAAAATGCCAGACATGCAGAATTCCCGGAGCCCGGTAAGCGTATTGCTCTACAAATGGGCGGGCGCCTGGGGCCCGTTCAGCGTCAAGATCCCCTGCGGCGAATGCTCGCTGACCGTTGACGTTATCAATGACACGCTAAGCACCGACCTTGCCGGCGTGCCGGTGAATCTCGAAATTCGCGACTGGCTGACCGAATGGTGGCGGCCGTTGCCGAAAGGCGGCTGGCACGCTCCGATCGTCCTCGTCGAAGGGCGCCTGGTGAGCCAGGGAAACGCTCTAAATCGAGGCGTTCTGACGGAGGCAATCATCAATGCGCACGCCCGGAATTCCGAATTGAGCGGAAACCACCTGTTCGGCAAGGCGACTTGCCCGCATTGCGTTCGCGCAAAGGAGCATCTCCAAAATGCGGGCATGGCTTTCGAATACCGCGATGTCGTCAAGAACCCTCGCGACCTCTACGAAATGCTGGCAAGGGTAAAACCGATAATCGGGCACAAGACGCCGGTAACCGTGCCGCAAATCTGGATCGATGGACGCTATGTAGGCGGCGCCGACCAATTGAGCGAGATCGTCGATGCCCGCGTGGAGCCAAATCCCGATCGGGGCCGATGCTCGATGTCGGCGGCGTGAAGCGAATGCTCCGATGCGACGCCTCCTTCCGAACCGGCGCAAATAAAATGCTCGGCTGCAGGGCGAGGCGCGGCGCATGCGTCGGCGCCGAGAATTCGGGGATTTCAGGGCATCGGCGCCAAGCCGGCGCTCAATTGACGAAGGAGGGCGATTCGCCATGGAAACGATGATCGCGGAGCTTCGGATGCCGAGCGTCTGCCCGCTTGACTGCCCCGATACGTGCAGCCTGGAAGCTCTTCTTAGGGAAGGGAGGCTGGTCGGCGTAAGGGGAACGCGGGCGAACTCCTATACCGGCGGCGTAATCTGCAACAAAGTCGCTCGCTACTATCCGGAATTCGTGCATGGCGAATCCAGAATTCGCCATCCCCTCAAGCGAATCGGCGAGCGCGGCGACCGGGATTTCGAAAGAATCTCCTGGGACGAGGCTCTGGATCTGATCTACCGGAATTTTTCGGAAGCGATCGCCGAATGGGGCCCGCAGTCGGTCATGCCGTTCAATTACGCCGGCCCTCACGGCGAGCTTGCGGGCGGTTCGATGGACCGCCGCTTTTTCCATCGCCTGGGAGCAACCCTGCTCGATCGAGGCCCGATTTGCGGCGCGGTGCGCGGTCGAGCGTATACGAGCATGTTCGGCAACTCGCCCGGCATGCCGCCGGAGCAGGCGGTCTACGCGGACTTGATTGTCGTGTGGGGGAACAACGCAACCGTGTCGAACCTGCATCTCGTCAGGGAGATCAAGGTCGCCCGCGACAGGGGCGCCAAGACCGTCGTAATCGATCCGAAGCGCACCAAAATCGCCGAGCAGGCCGATTTGCACCTTCAGATCTATCCGGGAACGGACGTGATTCTCGCCATGGCGCTCGCGGCGGAGCTGGAACGGCGGGGTGCGCTGGATGCAGGCTTTATCGGCGAATGGACGCAGGGATTTGAAAAATACATGGCCGCGGCGCGCGAATGCTTCATCGCGGATGTCGAGCGGGAGTGTCGCATCCCTGCGGGCGAATTCGATGAATTCGCCGGTCTTTACGCATCGTCTCGCACGGTCGCGGCATCCCTTGGCAATGGAATCGAGCGGGGCCGCAGCGGCGGTTCCGGCCTGCGCGCGGCAATGGCGCTGCAGGCCATAACCGGAAATCACGGACGGCTAGGCGCGGGAGTGATTGCCAAGCCGGGCTTCGCCGCGCCGAAGACGCCCGACAGGCTGCATCGGCCGGATCTGGCGCCCGACGGCACTCGGACATTCAATCTCGCCGATGCCGCGGAGAAGCTGCTTGACGACCGCTTGGACCCGCCGATCAAGGCGACAATGATCTACAACCACAATCCGGTCTGCACTCACCCGGACCAGCGTCGTCTGATCAAGGCGCTGATGCGCAGCGACCTGTTTATCGCCGGATGCGATATAGCGATGACCGACAGCATGGCGTTCGCCGATGTCGTCCTTCCGGCGGCAAGTCATTTCGAGTGCGACGATATCTATGGCGCGTACGGCCAGAACTACGTGCAGCGCGCCGCGCCGGTCATGAGCCCCGTCGGCGAGTCGCTTCCGAACACGGAGATTTTTCGGCGGCTCGCCGCTCGATTCGGATTCGACGAGGAGCTGTTTCGGGAAAACGATATCGAACTGATGGATTCGGCTTTCGACGGCGACGACCCGAGGCTGAAGGGAGTTGCCCCGAGCCGCCTGCCGCTGGACCGCGCCGTCGAAATGAAAGCGGTCGGCGGCGGCGATGCCGTCATGTGCAAGACGGTTTTTCCGGCGACTCCGTCGGGGAGGATCGAGCTGTATTCCGAAGAGCTTGAAAGGGAATTCGGGTGCGGCGTGCCCAAGTACCGGAAGGAAAGGCGCGGCAAGCCGTTCGTACTGATTTCTCCGTCGTCGCCAAAGCGCATCAACGCCACTTTCGGCGGCTGCACGGCATCCCTGGTCGCCGAGGCGGTCGAAATGAATCCGGCCGACGCGGAAGAGCGGGGCCTGCGCGACGGCGACAAGGTTTCGGTCTGGAATGAAAGGGGCAGGGTCGCTCTCGTGCTTTCGGTCACGGAATCCGTGCGCTCCGGCGTGCTCTACAGCCCCAAGGGCACGTGGCTCGGAACAAGCGAAACGGGCATGACGGTGAATGCATTGATTCCTTCGGACATTCGAGCCGATTTGGAGCGCGGCGCCTGCTACAACGAAACCTACGTCGACGTATCGCCGATTTGAGTATTCGATTTGCCGGCGCGAATGGCTGCGCATGCGCATAGCCGTTTGAAGCCGCCGGTCTTCGTCAGTTGCTTCTCGGCGCCTGGAATGCGGTCGGCGGCGACAAATTGAGACATGCATTTGGGAAAACAGGCAATCCTGCAAAAGAGCGGGGAATCACCAAAATCCCGCGCCTTTTACAGCCGTCGACATGCCATCCCAAGCCGACGGGAATTAGCTTCAGCAGCGTCGAACCCGCCGTCAATTTTTAACCGGGTCGGAGTGGTGATTGCGTCGTGTCCGGGCAGAACGGAAGACGCGAAGCGGACGACGGAGTTACTGAACAGTCTCAGATGTCCTGACCTCGTAAATTCCTTCGAGCTGAACCAGGGTCGATTTTTCCAGCCATAGAAGGACTTTTTTTCAAAAATGGGCTTGACGGGAGCGTCGCCGACGGATAAATTCGAATGAACCCGAATTTGGACCCCGCGACCCCATGATCACACTCCCGCTTCACCCCGCCGAAGCCGTGCAAATCGGCTCCTCCTGCTTTTCAGTCG
>MPMP01000201.1 GCA_002238565.1 Albidovulum sp. bin36 | reverse complement strand
GGCTTGACGGCAATTCGATGCTGCAAACTGAACAACCGAATCCCGGACTTTTTCAAGTGGCTGGCGGCGACTTGATCAATAAACCTGAGCCGCTGAGCCTTTGCGGCGGCTTCGTCCCGATGCCCACAGGCAAATCAAGTCGGTTGCCGCATGCGCGCCCGCCAAAGCCGTCGCGCCCGTGTAGTCGTATGGCGGCGACACTTCAACGACATCCATCCCCACTAAATTGATGCCGGCGAGGTCTCGCAAAATGATAGCGGCTTGGGCCGATGTAAGGCCGCCCCAAACCGGGGTTCCGGTTCCGGGCGCGTAGGCCGGGTCCAAAGCATCTATGTCAAACGACAGGTAGACCGGCCGATCGCCCAGCATCGACTTGATTTTCGAAGCGGTCGCCACGGGGCCGTCGATATGAACGGAACGGGCATCCAGGATATTGACGCCGAGAGTATCTGGATTGGTAGTCCGAATTCCGACCTGGACCGATGTTGCCGGATCAATCAGCCCGTCGCGCACCGCGTGGTAGAACATCGTGCCATGATCGATCCTGGACGGATTGCTGTCGAACCAAGTATCCGAGTGGGCGTCAAACTGCAGGAGCGACAGAGTCCCGAATTTTTCCGCGTGAGCCTTGAGCAAGGGATAGGTAATGAAATGATCTCCGCCGAGCGAAAGCACGGACACGTCTTCGCGAAGAATTCCGCTTATATGACGGTATGCGGCGGCAGGAAAATCCTCGATTCTCGCATGGTCGAAACCGAGGTCGCCTATATCCGCAATTTTCAGTTCCGTTAGCGGGTCAAATTTCCACCCGTAGGGCTTTTGGAATGCCATTTCGACGGAAGCTTCCCTAATTGCCCTAGGTCCGAAGCGCGCCCCCGGACGGTTCGTTGTAGCGCAGTCGAACGGAATCCCAGTAACCGCCAGATCGAGCCCCGAAAGGTCCTTCGTATACGTTCGCCTTAGGAAGCTGATTACTCCTGAGTAGGTGGATTCGCTGGAATGGCCCAGAAAGCCATCTCTCGTAATCGCCGTGTCGACAACCTTGCCATGCGATAATTCAGCCATTCAATTTCCAGTCTTTGCACGAGGATTCGAATTCATACTCGTGGTCTGCAAGCAATAATCGGCGGTGTTGATTTCTCAAGGGACCT
>MPMP01000004.1 GCA_002238565.1 Albidovulum sp. bin36 | reverse complement strand
ACCAGCCTTCTTTCGCAATATGGTCCGAAGCGTCGGCGAGATGCTGGCAGGCATGCCAGAAGTCCAGGGCGCGGGCGTCAGGGTCGAGCCCCTCCAGGAATGTCCAGTTGTCGATCGCGCCGTCGGCCATGGCCGCGACGCCGCGTTGCTTGGCAAGCGGCTCGAAGTATTCTTCTTTGACATTGATGGCCTCGCGAACGTCCAACCACTTCCATTCCTCTGGCAATTTCAGGCCGGCAAGAATCCATGCCTCAATCTCTTCCCAAGCATTCTCGGCAAGGAAGTTGCGATTGTTTCCGAACTCGCGTTCGATTTGATCCAGTCTCTGCCTGCGGCCCACTTTACCGTCTCGGTCCACGCACAGGATGAAGATGTCGATCATCCCGCCGTACTGTTCAACGATCTCTTTGATACGACGGCATTTCAGTGCTTCGCCAACGCCGCCAAGCAATGGGTCTTGGCAAACCTTGATTTGCGCACGCCTTAGTCCCATGTCCTCGAAAAGCCGCTTTAGCAACGGTTTCAAGATAAACTGGTCGTTGCGGAAGTCTTCGGGGATCACGAGGACTTTCATTCTGTGCCGCACTCATCGTTATCTTCAGTGAAAGAAAGCGCGTCCTCCATCCAGCCGCCGGCCAGAAGCCTCCCCAGCCCTTGAGATTTCCGCAGTTTCTTGGCGTTGGGCAACTCGGCGATCCGACGTATGATTGCGTCATTCGTATCTTCCAAGCGGCAGGTAACCGAGCTGTTTTCGAAGGTCTCGTCGCTCACTTGCGATAGCAGATCAGGCGAATGGGTCGTGGCAATCACTTGGACTCGGCCCGTCGCGGTCTGCCGTTCGATGAGATCGACCAGAAGATGAAGTCGCGACGGATGAAGGCCATTCTCGATTTCTTCGAAGAAATAAAGACCGCCCGAGTCGTTGCCGAGCAGCGCGGCAAGCATGGCGATAAAGCGCAAGGTACCGTCCGAAGCGTTATCGGCCCGATTACTTCCACCGTGTCGTTCCTTGAGAATGAGGTGGACCTTGTCCGACGGGTCCGAGGGGAATTCGAAATCAATCACATCCATTGGCGTCAGTTCATGAACCCAATCGATCAGAACCGACTTGCGAGCGGGATCGGCACAGATTTTTTGCAGGACAGTAGGAAAATTGTCGCCGCCGTCACCCAGGACCGTCTGACCCGGCGCGGCCGGTTCTCGCAAACGATCCGGTATGAAATCGAAAAAACGTGTCCGATGGAACTCGTCGATAATAGTTCTCACCTTCTCGTAGTCTGCGAAGTCGTATGCTCGGTGCAGGATCTGGTTCAATACCGGCTTAGCTCGACTAAAATTCAATTTAGGTTTGTCAAGAATTTTCTCCGAATAAACGTCCTCCGTGCCGATACTCAAGCGCTCCGACACAATCGAAGGTCCACCGCCGCTTAACGACTCGGGACGAGCTTGGATATGGAATTTGGCATCGCTTATACCGCAGAGGGTCGGGCGCATCTTGATGTCCAACGCGAACTGGCCGAGATTCCCGGTTGATGCAGCGGCATTGAACCTAACGATTCCGCTCGGCGATCCCCGGATCGGTTCCCAGTCGGCCCAGCGCTTCCCGCCGAAAATCTCTGCGAGCGTGTAACCGCGGCCGATGCCGTGGAGGAAGCGGAAGGCGTCGCGGATGTTGCTCTTGCCGCTGGCGTTGGCTCCGACGATCAGGGTGAACGAGCCGACTAGCAGCGTTTCGTCGGCGAAGTTCTTGAAGTCCTTGAGGCGGAGCGAAGTGATCATGTCTTGGTCTCCAAGCCTAAAGTCGTCTGACGCCAGGGGCAAGGCCAGCGCGGGCAGTGAGGCGGTTGGAAGGGGATTCGTGGAACGCTTGCTTCTTCGACCTTGCTTGGACAGGATCGTTAAGAGCTTGGAACATCTGGGCGAACAGTGAGTGGCGCCCGAGAAAGTGGTTGTCGAAGTAGCCGGTCCCCCGGGCCTCATCGCCGCAGTGACAGTTGTGCATAAGCCTGTGTGCCCGGTCGATCAACAGCACGGGCCCGCCTCCCGGTTCGTCGCGGACGAGCCGAATCGCCTCCTGCGGAATCGTGCTGCCGCTCGCAAACGGGTCCAGAACTCCGCTGTAACGGCTGTCGTAAGCATCGCGGATCTTTTCCTTAAAATTATTTATTTCGAAAACTGAAAGATCAAGATAACGCTACGCGGGCGGCCGACGGTCCGATTTTTAACTGCGATCTGATTATGTGATTGCCCAAGCCGCCATTTAACTTAGGAACCTGACTAAGCTAGGTTACTGGCCCCGGATTAAACAGGGCGAGTTGATTGCGAAGTCCCAGCCGCTCGGCGCAGGTTCTTTCACCGCTGGCGACCGCCAGTATCTTGTCGAACATCGACCGGCCCATGCTTTCAATCGTTTCTCCGGCGGAAACGATCCGACCGGCGTCCATGTCCATCAAATCATGCCAGCGCGTCGCGAGTTCGCTGCGGGATGCAACTTTGATAACCGGGACTTCCGCTAGCCCGTAAGGCGTGCCTCGACCCGTTGTAAAGACATGAACATTCATGCCTGCCGCGAGCTGAAGAGTGCCGCAAATAAAATCCGACGCCGGAGTCGCGGCGAACAGCAGGCCGTTTCCCTTTGCGCGTTCCCCGGGCGGGATAACGCCGTTAACGGGCATGGATCCGGACTTTATGATCGATCCCATCGCTTTTTCGACGATGTTCGACAATCCGCCCCTTTTATTGCCGGGCGTTGTATTGGCGCTGCGATCGGTCTGGCCGAGAGACAGGTAGCGATCATACCATTCCATCTGACGTAGCAGTTCCTCGGCGATTCCAGGCGATGCGGCGCGCCGAACGAGCTGATCGATTCCGTCGCGTACTTCGGTAACTTCTGAAAAAATCACCGTGCCCCCCGCCCGGACGACAAGGTCGGCGGCGCGGCCGAGCGCCGGATTGGCCGTTACCCCCGAAAGGGCGTCGCTGCCGCCGCACTGAAGGCCGACGACAAGGTCTGAGGCCGGGCAATTCTGTCGCCGCCGATTGTCGAGCTGGACTAGCTGCCGCTCGGCGGTTCGGAGGATTGAACTGATCATCGCCTCGAAGCCGATGTGGGTTTCGTCTTGCAGCGTGACTAGGCTGGCGGCGCCCAGGGAATCCGATTTTTCGGCCGATGCGCCGAAAGCTTCGGGAAAAAGCCGCGATGGCTGAAGCTTTTCGCAGCCTAGGCTCACCACCATGGTCGAACCCGCGAAATTCGGGTTGCGCGCAATGTTGCGCAGCGTGCGGATCGGAATTTCCGCCCCCGGGGCATCGATTGCGACGCCGCAGCCGTAAGTGTGGTCGAGCGCGATAACGTCGTCGACATGGGGAAAGCGCGGAAGCAATTCGCGACGAATGCGCTCGACCGCGTGGCCGACGATTCCCGAGACGCATTGCACGGTGTTCGTAATCGCTAAGATATTTCTAGTACCGACGCTCCCGTCTTCGTTTCGAAAGCCTTGGAACGCATATCCGGCCAGCGGCTCGACGTTCGTCGGCGCTTGGGCGGCGGTCGGCGGGCCCTTGAGCTCTGAAGCCGGCGGAATTTGAATATTGAAATCATGGATCCAGCCTCCGGCGGGAATAGCCTCGGCGGCGTAGCCGATAACGGCGCCGTAGCGCCTTACGGGATCGCCGGCTGAAAGCGGCGCAAGTGCAACCTTATGGGCCTGCGGAACTGGTTGCCGAAGTGTCAGGCCATCAACGGTCGCCCCCTTTTCCAAACCGCCGTCATTGCCGACAACGGCGACATTGTCGGCAGGATTAATG
This sequence comes from Albidovulum sp. bin36, assembly GCA_002238565.1. Taxonomy (GTDB): domain Bacteria; phylum Pseudomonadota; class Alphaproteobacteria; order Rhodobacterales; family Rhodobacteraceae; genus JAPPFL01. The sequence goes on along the minus strand of MPMP01000004.1, from coordinate 107,267 downwards.
CAGATAAGAAGCGCCGGCTCCGTCATGGGTCTGTCTCTATTGATTCATGGCTAGGCATGGAGTCCAGTCAACGGACCCAGGATAGTCCCGAGCCGGGCCGCAGCCGGAGCGGGATAATCGATACCGCTGCGCTTGGCAGCCTGCCGGCAATCGGTTGAAGTCCGGGAATGCGGGGCCGCAGTCGAATTCGCGGGATTCGATGCGAATTCTGCGAACGATTATTCGTTTGCAACGGATTGCCGAGACCTGGCCGCCTATCGGCGAGTCGCGATTCTTCGCAGGGCAAGCCCTGTCCCGGGAAGCCGGTCAGCCGCGCCGCGCGACTGTTTTGCAGCCCCGAACGGCGCGGGCGGGCCGGAAGCCCGCCCGCGCAATTAGGCCTTCTCGCCGCTATGTGTTCTGAATTATCTCCAGAAGCTCGGCGCCGTGCTTGGCGATGAAATCTTCATAGACCGGTCCCATGCGCTCGCGGAACGCGGCGACATCGGCTTCGTTGATCATCATGCCTTTTGCCTCCAGCTCTTCGAGAGCGGCTGCGCCGACCTCTCCGGTCAATTGAATTTCGTAATCCTGCAGCGCGGCGGCTTCCTCCATCATTACGGCCTGCTGTCCCTCCGAAAGTTCATTCCACGTGCCCAGGCTGATCGCGACGATCCCCGGCGGGCGGAAATGCTGAGTCATCGAAAAATAGCCGCTAACCTCGTAGAATTTGTCGTTCAGCACGTTGCCGGCAGCGTTTTCGCCGCCGTCCAGCACGCCCTGCTCCAAAGCGGTGTAGAGCTCGCTATAGGACATCGGGGTCGCCGATCCGCCCATCGCATTCAGCGTGTTCACCATGAGCGGGCTTTCCATCACGCGGATCTTCAAGCCGTCCATGTCTTCGGGCGTGACCACCGGGCGCACCTTGTTGAACACGTTGCGATAGCCGTTGTCGAACCAGGCGAGAATCTTCAGCCCGCGCTGTTCGGCCAAGTCACTGAATTTGCCGCCGATCGGCCCCGAAACCACGTTTTTGAAATGTTCCGTATCGCGAATCAGATAGGGCAGGCTAAATAGGTCGAACTCGGGAATGAAGCCGCTGACAGGCGCCGTGGACACCTGAGCCATCTGGATGCTGCCCAGCATCATGCCTTCGATATAGTCTCGCTCGCCGCCAAGCTGCGCGCCGTCGAGAACTTCGATGTTCAGACCGACATCGTTCGCCGCTACGCGGTCGGCGAACCAGCGCAAGGCTACGTTGTGGTGGTGAGCCGGGCCCGTGACCGACGCTACTCGAATGGTCATGTCGGCGCCGAGCGCAGGCTGCGCCAGCGTCGCCATCGACAGGGCGACGGCCGTTCCGGCGCCCGTTAGTAAGGTTCTCCTGATCATCTTCGATTTCCTTTCGTTTTGAGAACAGTTCTACCGCTTATTCTCCGGCGCGAGCGCCGGTCGTCTCCTCCCCAACGCGGGTCGGAATTCCTTGGCGCGGCCAATCAGCGCTGAACCGCGAAATCATCCGGCTCTTCAAGAACCAGCTTGTTCAGCGGCCGAACGCCGTCGTCGGCGACCGCGACCACAACTTCGATTCGATAGCCGCCGCCGACCAGATCGTGCAGGTCGAGCTTGACGGCAAGAGTCATTCTCGCCTCTAGCACGAAATCACTGTCGGAGCTGAGGTTCGGCGGCTCAACAACGTCAAGTCCGACGGCGTGGCCTACGCCGCGCAGGCCCTTGGCATAGGGCGTGAAATGCGCCGCAAGTCCCGCGGGCTCGAGTTCGGACAGAAGCGTGTCAAAAATAGACCGAGCCGTGCAGCCCGGGCGAATCTCCGTGATCACTTTTTTCAGGGCCTTGTGGCCGGCGACAAGCGCGCGCTCCTGCTCGGGATCGGCGCCGGGCATCAGAATGGTGATGCCCCCGTCGTTGCAATAATTTTCGAACGCGGGATTAAAGTCCAGCATGACGAAATCGCCGGGTTCGATCTTGCGGTCCGTAGCGCGCCATGCGGGGTACTTGGTGTTGGGGCCGGACATGACAACGGTGGCCGAGCCAATATCGGCATTGAGATTGCGCGCGATGCTTTCGGCGACCCCGGCCACCTGGATTTCGGTCATGCCGACCTTTATCAGCTTAACGGCCTGGCGCAGCACCTCGTCATTGATCTCGGCGGCGCGCTCCATCAGAGCGATTTCGGATTCGGATTTTATCTTTCTCAGATCCAGCATGATATCGTCGCGAGAATCGAACCGCGCCATGGGCGCGGCTTCGGAAACCTGCTCGTAAATCTCGAATGGCAGAATGTTTTTGCCGATCAGGCCGATCTTGCTATTGCGCCCGGCGATCGGCGCGAAGATTTCCGGCAGGTCCGTATATGGCCGGTGAATGCCGCGAATGTCCTCGATCCAGCACTGATCCTTCGCCGCATAGGCGTTCAGGCGCCCCAGGAGGACGACCGGCTCCCGGTCCCCGATTAGGATGACCAGCTGAGGGGACTCCTCGATAACGTTGATCGGCTTATAGTTCGTGATATAGGACGCATGGCCCGTACGGTATTCGTCCGAGTAGACTACGAGCGCATCGTAGCCTTCGGAGCGCATCCGGCGCCTAAGGTTTTCGGTCCTTTGCTTTAGTTCTGCAACGGTAATTTTCACGTCGGGGCACCTCTGCGTTTTTAGCTTCCTACCGGCTGGCAAGGTTGGGAATTGTCATGATGAGGCCGGGGAACAAGGCCACGGCGATCAGGACGGCAATGAGCACTGCGCAGAAAGGCACCAGGGCCCGAAAAGCCTGAGAGATGGTGAGGCCGGCTATGGCGCAGCAGATGTAGGTGAGAATGCCGACAGGCGGGGTCACCGACCCGATTACGACCGCCATGACCAGCACCACGCCGAAATAGACCGGATCGATTCCGAGACCTTTCACGACAGGCAGCAGCACCGGCGTGAATATGATCAGTATCGGAATTCCTTCGATAAATAGTCCAAGGATCAGTATGAAGCCCAGGATGAGCAGAACGGCGATTGTCGGGTCCGTCGAAATGCCGCCGAGAAAGCCGAGCACGGTCTTGCCGAATCCCGCCCAGGCCAGCAGCCAGGCGAAGGACGTCGCCATGGCAATCAGAAACATGGCCGCCGCCGTCGTCACCGCCGCATTTACGAGAAGCTCCCTGACGAGCCTGAATGTGAGCGTTCGATATACGAATGTACCGACAAGGGTCGCATAGGCCACGGCCACAACGCCTGCTTCCGTCGCAGTGAATACTCCGGAAAAGATCCCGCCCAGGATGATGACGGGCATGGCTAGAGCCCAGAGCGCATCCCGGAATGCGGGAATGACCGGGGGAAGCTCGGATCGCCGCGGCGCGGGATAGTTCCTTTTCGTCGCCACGTAGTAGGCCATCAGCATCAGGCCGAGCGCAACCATCAATCCAGGAACGAAACCGCCCAGAAAGAGCTGCGCGATGGAGACGTTGGCGATAGAGCCGTAGATCACCATCATGATGCTTGGAGGTATGATTGGCCCCATCGCGCTTGCCGAAGCGTTGACGGCCACGGCGTAGTCGGCGTCGAAGCCGTTTTTTTTCATCGCCGGGATCATCATGGATCCGAGAGCCGACGCATCGGCGGTCGCCGAGCCGGAGATGCCCGAAAAGAACATGTTCGATACGATCGTTACATGGGCCAGGCCGCCGCGAATATGCCCGACAAGAGATCGCGAGAAAGCCACAATGCGCTCCGTGATCCCGCAGGCGTTCATGAGCTCGCCCGCAATGATAAAGAACGGGATCGCGAGGAGCGTGAAAGAATCCACGCCCACGAATGCGCGCGTAACGATGCTGTTCAGCGGCAGCGTGCCGTCGAGCGCGAGCGTCAGAGCCGCCGCGATGCCGAGCGCGAAGGCGATCGGGATATTGATCAGCAAGAGCGCGAAGAAGGTGATGAAAAGGATCGCCAGCATCGACTCGCCCGCGCCTAACGATTTCTGCTTGCGAGGAGGATGGCAACGATGCGCTCAACGCAGATTAGCACTATCAGGCACATGGATATGGGAATTGCGATGTAGATCCACGACATCTGCACGCCCATGGCCGGCGAGCGCTGAAGCATGTTCATATTGATGACCGGATAGCTCGCGTAGACGACGGCGGCCGCGAAGCACGCGATCAACGCATTCGAAAGCGCCTCGAGGCCGGGTCTGAACCTGTCAGGAAGCAAGTTGACGAACAGGTCGACGCCTAGGTGAATCCCTCGCGAAAGGCCAATCGCCCCGCCCAGAAAGACGATCCAGACGAAGCAATATCGCGCCAGTTCCTCCGACCAGGGGAGCGGCGCCGCGATGACGTATCTGAATACGACCTGAGCGAGCGTAACCACGACCATCAATACGGAGATCGCGAAGACGGAGAAGGCGGCCGCATTCAAAAGAGCCGACAGAATCATCGACTTCCGCCCGACCTCCGACTGCGACATTCTTCCTCCCGGACCATGCCCCGAAACTAGAAATCGATTTTATTTTGGCGCGTCAATTCTGTCAACACTTTTCTTTTCTAGAGTATAAATATCTGATAAAGTGCGGTTTGTTGAGGCAAGAGCTTGCGGGAATGATGCCTGAATCAAGAAATCGATTTCAAGATGATCCATCGCGGGTTCGCATAACGGACGTTGCCAAACTTGCCGGCTGCGCGCCGGCGACGATATCGCGCGCAATCAACAATCCGGAGAAGGTATCCCCCGAAAAGCGTTCCCGGATCGAAAGCGCGATGCTCGAACTCGGCTATGTGCGCAACCACGCCGCGCGCGCGCTGCGCTCCCAGCGCTCCAACATGGTCGGCGTTCTGATCCCGACACTGGACTATGCGCTTTACGCTCGTCTGGTCGGCGCCGCCAATGCCCGGTTCTCGGAGGCGGGAATTTCCACCCTGATCGCGACTTTCGGCTATGATCTGGACGCGGAATTGAAAGAGGCGAGATTGCTTCTCGAACGCGGAGCCGAGGCGCTGATCCTTGTCGGCGACCGGCATCGGCCAAGTCTCTACGAGCTTTTGGACCAGTACGAAGTTCCCTTTGTCAATACATACGTCTTCAACTCCAAGAGCGCCTATCCGACCGTGGGATTCGACAATTCATCGGCGGCGGCGAAGGCCGCTCAGCACCTGGTGCATCTGGGGCACCGGAGAATTTGCGTCATTTCCGGGATCATCAGGGACAATGATCGAACGACAAGACGGCTCGAAGGGATTCGAGGGGAACTGCGGAAACACGGCATCGATTTGCCGGATTCCATGGTCGCGGAAAGTCCGTATTCCATTGCGAGCGGCAGAAGAGCCTGCGCGCTGCTTCTATCGCGCGACGGCGCGCAGCCAACCGCCATTATTTGCGGAAACGACGTTCTCGCTCTGGGCGCCCTCATAGAATGCACCGCGAAGGGGATGGAAATCCCGGGCGATATTTCCGTCGTCGGCTTCGACAATCTCGAATATGCGATGCATTCAAACCCGCCTCTCACGACCATCGACGTTCCGGCGGAAGAGATGGGGGCCGACGCCGCGGACTACATTCTCGGCAAATTGAGCGGAAGCGAAGTGGCAACGCACGTTTCGGTCGAAGTTCAGCTCATACTCCGAAACTCGTCCGCCCCGCCGAAGCGCGCGGGCGCGCATTCCGACTCGGATGTGTAGCGGACCGTCCGGCTATCAGGGCATTCGCGGGTCCGCGGCGTCTGTTCTTCGTCGCATCTCCGGCTAATCCGCCGAGTTTCGAAACGCGGCGTCAAGTACGCGCACCGCGCCACTGCGCCGCCTTCGCCCTAACAGCCGTCTCGCGCCTGTTCGCCACCCGCTTCGGACCGATATCAATCGCGGCGAAGGCGGCGGCTCCGACATATGCGCCAACCAAAATACGGACTGCGCCGGCGACCGATCGGGCGCGCGCGGCTATTCCGGCAACGGAAATCGACTCTTCGGTCGCGAGGTCGAGGCGGCGCCTTCCGAGCATGGCGCATTTGTCGCCGAATCGGCTGCGCGGACCGCGGTCGGCGCGTCCGATCGTAACCGCAAATCGAAAAAGCCGAGATTCTAAGTGAATAGAGCGCGCCGCCGTCCGGAGTTGAACGCCTCGGAGAAGCAACCGGATTCTTGCCGAAGCTCCAGTATCCGAGTCCTTGTCCTATTTGGAAATTTCCTTAGCCGGATGCCGTTGCCCGAACGGGTCGGCGGCACCGAACGGCATTGATTTATCGACCTGGGGAATGCCCGCGCCCGCATTCCAGGCTCGCCGATAATTCGGCTGGATTGCCGAACTCAAGTGGCCGCGGCGCGCGTCAGCGACAGCCGCGCCGTTTCAAGGTGCTCCTTCATGATGTTCGCCGCCAGTTCAGGGTCGCGCTTTCGGATTGCATCGACGATCCGCCTGTGCTGCGAATTGTACTGAACGATGATCGGCGGTTCTAGGGTCAAGCGCCGCATGCGCATCCATTCGTCCTGGATGCGCACTCTATCGATTTGGCGCGCCATCCAGAGCAGCAACTGGTTGCCGGTGGTTTCGACCAGCCGGGCATGGAATTCGGCATCCAGATCGGAAAAGCTGATCCAGTCGTTGACCTCCGCTTCCATCGATTCAAGCAGGACTTCCAAGTCCTCGAAATCCGCTCGTCGCGCATTGAGCACGGCGAGGCGGCAAATGTGCGGCTCCAGCGCGAATCGAGCGTCGATAAGCTCAAGCGGTCGAATTGATTCAAAAGGCAGATCCGTGAACTCCGCGCGCTTGCAAGGGGTTACGAACGATCCGCTGCTTCTTCGAATTTCGACAAGGTTTTCTTTCGAGAGCTTTGCCAGCGCATCGCGCACGGTGCCGCGGGACACGCCGAATCGAGCGGCAAGCTCCCGTTCCGGCGGAAGCCGGTCGAACTCGTTCCAAGTATTGTCGGAAATCTCGCTTCGCAGGACGGAAGCGATTTCAGAAGATCCAGTGCGCCGAATTGGCGAATCAGTCATAGCCGCCTCCATCGTAGAATACCAATAATAGACCAAATCGGCGAAAATTGCAAAAATGGCAAAGATTTGGCCTATTCCGATTGCGAGCTTGGTTGGTTTCGGTTAAATCCCAGTCGATTCGATTCGCGAGAGCTGAATGTTCGGGTTCAGCGCGCGCCGGCCATTGCTACGGGCGGCGCGCCCGGCCGCCGGGATGCGAAATGGTTTCGTCGAGTGCGCAGTCTCGCCTCCGCTTGCGTCCCATCGGGGTCGCCGGCGCCCAGAATCACGCGCGTGCCAATAGCGTCCGCTTTAGTGCGCCTGAAGTTGCGAAGGAAGAAAAAATGACCGAAACGGATATTGAAAAGTTCGTCAATGCACCGGGAAGGGACGAACTCGTAAAGGAAGTCCGGGAAAAAATCGACAGGCTCGGCATCGAGTACCTCTATTTGCAGTTCGTGTCGATAACCGGAAAAATCATGGGCAAGGGCATTCCGTCCGACCATTGGGAGTCGGTGGCTTCCAAGGGGTTCCAGCTTGTGTACGGCGCGACCGTGAACCTCTTCACGAACCGCAGAGGCGACTATCTCGGCTACGGGCCCGAATCCGCGGAGCTGGTTGGGATCCCGGAGCCGGAGACGATGGTGCAGCTGCCTTGGGATAATCGCATCGCGCGGTTCTACTGCACGCTGTTCCGAAACCGCGAGGAACGAGAGGACCCCGGAGCGTTTCTAACCGCGGACTGCCGCGGAAACCTGCGCCGTCTCCACGACGAATTCAAGGGCAAGCACGGCGGCCTGCATCTGCGCATGGGAACCGAGCCGGAAATGATGTGGCTGAAGCGCGACGCCGACGGCAAGCCGGCGGGCGGCTTTTCCAAGCCGTTCTGCTATCACATCGACCAGTTCGAAAGCCTGCGGCCCGTATATATGAAGGTCATAGAATACTCCCGCCGCATGGGGCTGGACATGATCCAGGGAGACCACGAGGACGCTCCGGGCCAGCTCGAGCTGAACTGGATGTTCGACGAGGTGCTGCGCAATGCCGACAGGCTGACGACCTATCGCCAAATCTGCGCGCAGGTCGCGCGCGAATTCAACCTGATCGCCTGCTTCATGTCGAAGCCGTTCGTCGGCGTTTCGGCTTCGGGCTGCCACCACAATCTTTCGCTGTGGCACGGCGGCGAGGAGACCTTCCGAAGGACTGGCAACGATGCCGGCAATCTGCCCGGCATGGAGCAAAACTTCATGTATTTGACCGGAGGCGAGAATACCTTCATGCCGGACGGCGACGACCCGCAATTGCCGGGCAAGACCGGCTTGATGACAATCGGCGGAATTGTCGCCCACCTCAGGGCGCTGACGGCCGTGGGGTCGTCCACGGTCAATTCCTACCGCCGCCTCTGGGACACCGGATTCTGGGCGCCGGTCTTTGCCGACTGGGGTTTTCAGAACAGGACGACGGGCTTGCGCGTTTCGGCGCCCGGCCGTTTCGAATACCGCTCGGTGGATTCGATGGTCAACCCGTACCTGATGGGCTCGGTGATTCTGGCCGCGGCGGACGACGGCATCGAAAACGAACTCGATCCCGGCCCTCCCGAAGAGCGCAATATCTACGAGGCGATCGAAGCCGGCAAGGAAGTCAAGCGCCTGCCGATGTCGCTCGGCGAAGCGCTGGACGCTCTGAAGGCCGACGAAGTGATTCAGCGCGGGATGCCGGGCGAAATGTTCCGCCTCTTCCACGAGTACAAAACCGACGAGTGGGAGCGGTTCATGCACACGGTAACGGACTGGGACGTCGACACCTATCTGGACTGCCTGCCGTAGAATTCTTTCGGGGCGGCGACGGCGCCGCCGCATGTCCGCCCCGGATCGACCTAATTGAAAACAGAAAGGCTGAAGCAATGTGCGGAATAGCGGGATTGATCCATCGCGGAAAATCTTCCGGCGTCGGCTCGGAGATGACTGCGATGTTGCAGGCGCTCAGGCATCGGGGCCCTGATTCCACCGGCTACGCGGTCTACGGAGAAGCCAGTCCGGGCGATTTCATCATGAGGTTCAAGGTCGCGGAACAGGAGGACATGGGCCGAGGGCACGGGATTCACGGGCTGATAGAGGAGCGCATTGAAAGGGTCGACGGCATACTCGAGGAGCATGGCGCGTTGGTCAAGGACCGGGCCAGGGCTACCCAATACGCTTTGAGGTACATCCTGTCCCACGACGGCGATACCGAGGACATGGCCCGACATATCGAAGAAACCGACGGGGTCGAGATTCTTTCTCTCGGCAAGGGGCTGGAACTGATCAAGGATCTCGGCGATGCCGAAACGGTGGCCGATGCCTACGGTCTCGGCGGCTTCGTCGGAACTCACGCGATCGGCCACACCAGGATGGCGACCGAATCCGATGTCGATATCAGATCGGCGCACCCGTACTGGGCGTTTCCGTACAACGACATATCGGTCGTGCATAACGGCCAGATCACGAACTACTGGCTCATGCGGCGGGAGATGGAGCGGAAGGGGCACCGGTTCATGTCGAACTGCGATTCGGAATTGCTGGCGGTCTATACGGCGCACAATCTCGCAAACGGCGTGGAGCTGAAAGACAGCCTGCGTCGCTCGGTGGAGGAAATCGACGGCGTGTTTACGTACCTTGTCGCGACGGAGAATCAGCTTGGAATGGCCAAGGACACGATGGCCGCCAAGCCACTGGTGCTCTACGAAAGCGACGATTTGATCGCCATGGCGTCGGAGGAAGTTTCCATCCGGTCGATCCTGCCGCAGGAAATAGATACCTGGGATCCCTACGACGAGGAGGTGCGGGTATGGCAAGCGTGACAAGCGCCGAATTCAAGGATCTGTCCCAGGACGAGCGCGCCAAGCGGCTCGGAATGGCGACCGAGCAGCTGTCCGGGCGGTCGATGTTCGTTGAATTCGACCCCGACGAGGCGAGCAGGTTCACGTATCCGTGGGCGCCGGATGTCGATTTCAACAAGAGAACCGAAATCGACGTCGGCGAAATGTCCGCCACCGAGGCCAATTCCCGGATTCGGGAACTCATGAGCGACGGAAACGGAACGATTGTAATCAGGAATCCGCGCGGAAAGCACGGGCTGGGCGTCGGCATCCTGAGCCGGCTCAATCTGATCTTCGAGGGGTCGCTCGGATATTTCGGCGTGGGATTGATCGACGGCCCCAACGTTCGGATCAACGGGCGGGTCGGCTGGTCCTGCGGAGAGAACATGATGTCGGGAACGGTCGTGATCGAAAAGAACGCGGGATCGACCTTCGGCGCGGCGATCCGCGGCGGCGATCTGGTCTGCAAGGGCTCGGTCGGTTCCCGAACCGGAATAGATATGAAGGGCGGAACGATCCTCGTCGGCGGCGATACGGGCGCGCTGTCCGGATTCATGATGCAGCGGGGCAGGATGATCGTCTGCGGCAACGCCGGAAAGAATCTCGGCGATTCAATGTACGACGGCAGCATATACGTCGGCGGCGAAATCAGAAGCCTCGGAGTCGACGCCGTGGAAGCCGAAATGGACGGGATCGAAAAAGACTGGCTGGCCAGGAAGCTGCGGCTATACGGCCTGCTTCCGGAACGGGGAGTCGGCCACTTCACCAAAATCGTGGCGGGCAAGCAGCTCTGGAACTACGACAATCTTGAACCGGCTGAGAAAAAGCTGATTCTCTAGGAATTCGAAAGGATACGGAGATGGCCGACGGCGGCATGCTGGGCAAAAAGCCACTTGACCGGGACGTGCACCGAATTGGGGATTCCTTTATATTCCCTCCGCACGTCATCGACGACATTCACATCAAATCCGAACTCGGCCGCTATCGCATGCGCGGGTTCTCGCTTTTCAAGAAAATACCTCACTGGGACGATCTGACGTTTCTGCCGGGAACGCTGACTCGATTCGTCATCGAGGGCTACCGCGAAAAGTGCGATACGAAGACCGTGATCGGCCCTTGCGCGAAGCGGCCGCTGGAACTCGACATCCCGGTCTACGTCACGGGAATGAGCTTCGGCGCACTGTCCTATGAAGCCAAGACCGCCCTGGCTCGGGGCGCGACCATGGCGGGCACCGCGACCTGCTCCGGGGAAGGCGGCATGATTCCCGACGAGCGCCGCTATTCGTCGAAATGGCTCTACCAGTGCATCCAGTCCCGCTACGGCTTCAATCCGCATCACCTCGTACTGGCGGACGCCTGCGAATTCTTTATAGGGCAGGGCTGCAAAGTCGGGCTCGGCGGGCATTTGATGGGTCAGAAAGTGACCGACCAGGTCGCGGAAATGCGCTCGCTGCCGGCAGGCATCGACCAGCGGTCGCCGGCGCGGCATCCCGACTGGCTCGGACCGGACGATCTTGCGCTGAAGATCCACGAAATCCGCGAGGCGACCGACTGGCGCATTCCGATCCAGCTGAAGCTCGGCGCGGCGCGCGTCTACGACGACGTTCGCATGGCCGTCAAATGCGGTCCGGATTCGATCTATATCGACGGCATGGAAGGCGGCACGGGCGCAGGCCCGCACCTTGCGACCGAGGAAACGGGCGTTCCGGGAATGGCGGCCATTCGCCAGGCGAGGAAGGCCATCGACGACCTCGGAAAGCGCGGCGAGATATCCCTGGTCTACGCCGGCGGCATCCGCAACGGCGCGGACGTGGCCAAGGCCATCGCCCTGGGCGCGGACTGCATCGCGATCGGCCATTCGGTCATGATGGCGCTGAATTGCAACAAGGACATACCGGAGGCGAATTATCCCGAGGAGATCGGCGCCGAGGCCGGCCACTGCTACCACTGCCATTCGGGGCGCTGCCCGGTCGGGGTGGCGACCCAGGATCCGAAGCTGCGGGCGCGGCTGGACCCCGACGAGGCGGCGGAGCGAGTCTACAATTTCCTGCATACGCTGACCATAGAGGCGCAGATGTTCGCGCGCGCCTGCGGCAAGACGAATCTTCACTCGCTCGAGCCGGAGGATCTCGCGGCCCTGACCATGGAAGCGTCGGCCATGGCCGGCGTGCCGCTTGCCGGAACAAACTACACGGTCGGAGTCGAAGACTACCACCACCTGTGAGGAGAACGGAATGTCCGGAACCAGCTACAAGGGATCGAGCATCGAGGACGTCGATCAGTTTCTGAACGACGCCCACGGGCTTGCATCCGATCGCGAAAGGGAAATCGGCCAGCACATCGGCTATCGGTACGATGTCAATCTCGTCCCCGACTACTCGCGCCTGACGCCCTTTCTGAAGGAGTATATGGAGGTGATGGGGTGGGACGACCTGAATTGGCTCGAAGACGTGCACATGGGCTACGAGGAAGGCAACGCGGCGGTATTCGACCGCAACATCAATAGCTGGGTTCGCGTGCCGGAGAGCGTGGAATTGCCGTCCGGCCAGCAGGATCGCGACATGATCGCCCGGGAGCTTCTAGTCAAGTTCCAGATGTCGGCGCGGCATCCGCTCGTGGCCCTGCGCCAGGCGTATTCGAAGTTCTAGCGATGAGCAGCTGCTTCGAGGCGGGCTTGCTGCAGACGCGCCCGCAGCCGGATTTCGCAACGGCGCTGGACGAAGCCATGCCTCTTGCCAGGCAGGCGGTCGAGGAGGGCGCCAAATTCCTCATGCTGCCGGAATATTGCGGCGGACTGCGCTCGGAGGGGGCGATGCTGGCCCCTCCCACGGCGAAGGAGGGCGACCACCCGGTTCTTGCCGCCTTCAGGGACTTCGCCCGCTCGCGCGAAGTCTGGATTCTGTTAGGGTCGGTAGCCGTCGAGGGACCGGAGGGAAAGTTCTTCAACCGCGGCTTCGTCATCGATGGCCAGGGCGACATCCGAGCGCGCTACAACAAGATTCATCTCTTCGACGTGCAGCTGTCGCCCAGCGAAGTCTACGAGGAAAGCGCGCGCGTTCATCCCGGATCAAGGGCGAGTCTCGTTCCCACGGATTTCGGGCTGCTCGGCTTCACGATTTGCTACGAGCTGCGGTTTCCCGGCCTTTACCGGGAACTCTCGCAGGCCGGGGCCGACTTCCTGACGGTGCCCGCCGCCTTTACGAAGCGAACGGGCGAGGCGCACTGGCACGTGCTCAACCGGGCCAGGGCGATAGAGAACGGCTGCTACGTACTTTCGCCCTGCTCGGTCGGCCCGGTTCCGGGAGGCGGGGCCTGCTACGGGCATTCGCTTGTCGTCGATCCGTGGGGACGAGTCGCCGCCGACGGGGGAACGGGGCCTGGAGTAGTAAGAGCGCGCGTGGATCTCGGTCTTGTCGCGGACGCGCGGCGGCGCGTTCCGAGCCTTTGCCACGATAGGCCCTACGAGCGCCCGGCCGGCGAAATCAGGAGCGTGGCTTGACGAATGGCGTGCGGAGTCCGGCTGAAGTGAATTTTCGGGACGCATTTGTCCGCTGGCAGTGCCGAGCCCGGCAGCTGGCGATGCGAGAGGCCGGCGGCAAGCCCGACGGATCGGCGATCGCCGCCGCGAGCCTTGCAGACGAATCGGATCCGGTCGCCTACATCGTTACGGTGCTGCCCCGGGCTCCCGAATACTCGGCTGTTCCGGAAATGATGCAAATGTATCGCGGAACCAACGACCCGGCCGAGCGCCGCGGCCAAGCGCTGCGGTACTTCTCGGCCGGCTACTACCAATACGCCTGGAAATTCGCCGGCGCGCTTACGGCGACATTCGCTCCCGGCTCGGCGGTCTCCCGGCGGTTGCTTGCCGCCGGGCGCTGCGTTCTCGGATTCAATGCGTTCGCGCAAAGGTTCGACTTGATATGCGCCGTGCGCCTGGCGCAAGCGGGCGCGAACGTTCGGGAGGCGACGTTCTGGCACAACTTGCTGTTCAACCCGGGCCTTCGCTCGGATTCGGACATTTTGGTTTTCGAACCGGAGTGGGCTAGCTGCAAAGCGAATCCCGCTCCGCCGGAAACGGTCGCTAGGTAGAGCCGCGGGAAATCGGGCTTCGCTTTGCGACCGCTAATCGTAACTGGCTCAAACAGTAGGGCGGCCTTAGCCGCAAATGCAAAAATTTGTCTCAATGGAGGATAATAAAATGAAGTATCTTGGTAAAGCCGCGGCCGCCGCGGCGATCGCGGCGGTTCCGTCATGGGCCGCCGCGAATAGCAGCGATCCGATCATCATTCCGCTGCACAACTGGTCCAGCCAGATTGTAATGAGCAATTTAGTCGGCACTATTTTCGAAACCGCGGGTTTCAACGTCGAATATGTGACGACCGACTCTCAGGCCGTGTACGAATCCATACGGCTCGGCGACGTGACATTGGAGCTTGAGGTCTGGGAGGGCGCTTTCGGCGTAGCCTTCAACGAAGCGCTCGCCAAAGGCGGTCTTCACGATGCCGGCGATCACGAAGTGAGCTCGCGAGAAGAGTGGTGGTATCCGAGCTGGGCGGGCGAAGCATGCCCCGGCCTTCCCGATTGGACGGCGCTCAACGACTGCGCGCATCTGTTCGCGACGCCGGAAACCGGCGACAAGGGCCGCTTTCTCGGAGGTCCGGTAGATTGGCTCAAGCACGACCAGGAGCGCGCCGAAGGACTCGGCTTGAACTACGTCGTCGTAAACGCCGGTTCCGCCGCGGCGCTGTGGGCCGAACTGGCGGCCGCGGAAAAGGCCAATCGCCCGATCCTGCTGTTCAACTGGACTCCGAACTTCGTGGAAGCCGTCTGGGACGGGGCGTTCGTCGAATTTCCGCCCTACTTCGAGGGATGCAAGACCGACGCGTCGCTTGGCATCAATCCCGACATGACCTACGACTGCGGCAACCCGACGGGCGGCTACCTTAAAAAAGCCGCCTGGGACGGCATGGAAGAGAATTGGCCGGGCGCCTACGCGATCCTAAAGAAAGTCTCATTCACGAACGCCAATGTCGCGGAAATGGCGAAACTCGTCGACATCGACGGCATGGAGCCTGAAGACGCGGCGGCGAAATGGCTTGAGGAAAACGAAGAAATATGGAAACCTTGGATTGAAGGCATGAGCTGATCGCTTGATGCCAAGGATTTTCAATGCGCCCCGGCGGAGCCGGGGCGCGTAATTCCGGGGTCGATTGAATGGAGTCCGCTGAATCCGCTATTTCCTGCAGGCAGGTCTGGAAGCTTTTCGGTCCCGAGCCGCGCAAATACCTTGAAGCGATTCCGGCCGGGCATACCTACGCGGACATCAGCGGCGACGGTTACATCGCCGCGGTTAGAGACGTTTCGCTGGAGATAAATCGCGGCGAAATGCTCGTCATCATGGGCTTGTCGGGATCGGGTAAATCGACCCTGGTTAGGTGCCTGTGCCGGCTTATCGACGTAACCGGCGGCTCCGTACGCGTCGAGGGGCAGGAATTGGCGGACTTGTCCGAGCGCCAGCTGATCGAACTGCGACGAAGCAAGATGGGCATGGTGTTCCAGAGCTTCGGGCTGCTTCCGTACAGAACGGTATTGGAAAACGTCGCGTTTCCGCTTGAAATGCGCGGACAGGACCACCATGCGCGGCGAGAGCGAGCCATGGAAGTCATCAAGCTCGTGGGACTCGACGGCAGAGAAGACTACTTCCCCCGCGAATTGTCCGGCGGCCAGCAGCAGCGCGTCGGCATCGCCCGTTCGCTCGCCATCGAGCCGGACATTTGGTTTCTCGACGAGCCGTTCTCCGCCCTCGACCCGCTCATACGCCGAGAAATGCAGGACGAGTTTCTGCGCCTTCAGGAGATGCTCGCCAAGTCCATCGTATTCATCACCCACGATTTCGACGAGGCTCTAAGGCTGGCCGATCGCATCGCGATCATGAAGGACGGCGCCGTCGAGCAATGCGATACGCCCGACAAGATCGTCCTGTCGCCGGCGACCGAATACGTCGCCAGGTTTACCGAGGATGTCGAAAAATCCAGGGTTGTTCACGCGAAAGTGCTGGCGAGGCCGATAGGCGAAGGCGCGGCGACCGGCGAGCCGATCGACGGCGAAAAAACCGTTCGCCAGCTCGCGAGGCAGCTGCTGGAAGAAACTCGCAGCTCCATACCCGTGACTGACGGTCGCGGCGAGCTGATCGGCGTGCTGCGCAAGAGCGACGCCCTGGAAGTGCTGTTCGGCGGCTGAATGTGAATATCGCGCCGACAGAAACACTCCGTAGCGACTTCAGGTTCGACGATGCTCGGATCGGGCAATTCATTATCGCGGCGGCGGCGGCGGTGGCCCTGCTCCGGTTCCAGCTCCCGGAGTCTCTCGTCAGGCCGCCGGATTGGCTCGTCTTGCCGTTCGCGGACTGGATAAACGCCGCATTTGGCTTCATTAAGGACGATTTGGGATTTATCTACGCGACCCGGGCCTTCGCTTCGATCGTCGAATGGTTTCTAGATGTAACGGGCAACTTGCTTTACGGTCGGAACAGGTGGCCGAGAATTGGGCCTCTGCCCTGGACGACCATTGCAGTGACCGCCGCCGTAATCGGCTATGCGCTGAACGGCTGGCGCCTCGCGCTGCTATGCGGCGGGACTTTCGTCTGGATCGCCCTCATGGGGCAGTGGAAGTGGGCGATGGAGACTCTGTCGGTCATCGTGGTCGCGGCTCCGGTGTCGGCTCTTCTCGGTATTGCTTTGGGCATAGCGGCCTGGAGGAGGCAATACGTCGAAAGGATTATCAACCCGTTTCTCAATATCGCGCAGTCCCTTCCGCATTTCGCCTATATGATACCGGTGGTCGTTTTCATCGGAGTCGGGCCGAAGGCGGGGGCGATCGTTACGATGATTTTTGCCGCGCCTCCGATGATTCGCATGACGCTTCTGGGCATGAAGAAAGTTGCCCCCGAAATCGTTGAAAGCGGAAAAATGTGCGGCTCGAGCGGCTGGCAGCTTCTTAGGCACGTTCGCATTCCCTCCGCCAGGACGGAAATCCTTCTGGGAGTTAACCAGGTCATCATGCAGTGTCTAGCCATGGTGGTTCTGGCGAGTTTCATCGGCATGCCGGGGCTAGGGCAAAAGCTGCTGCAATTGCTTCAGGGCTTAAAGATCGGACGGTCCCTGGAAATCGGTATAACCATTGTCCTCATTGCGGTCATGCTGGACCGATGCTCGAAGGCATGGGTCGTAAAGCAGCCGAAGCATTTCGAACGCGGAACTCCGTGGTACGCCCGCCACTGGATACTGGTCGCGTGGGCGGCGCTGGCGGCGGGGACCGTTGCGCTTTCGCTTGCGTGGCCTCTGGCCGATCAAATCCCGCGCAAGCACGCGCTAACGGTATCCAGGGAAGCTGATTTTCTAGTGGACTGGTTCGTGCGGCTAGTGGATCCCGTTACCCAGTGGCTGCGGGGATTTTTGATTCGATTCGTATTCATTCCGATGCGGGACGCCTATCTTTGGCTTCCCTTCGTCTCGGTCCTTGCATTTTGGTTCGGCTTGGGCTGGATCGTAGGCAGGTGGAGGTCGGCGCTGGTCTGTCTCGGGTTTTTCGGCATGATCGCCATGTCGGGCTGGTGGGACAGGGCCATGATAACCGCCTACATGATTACTTTTTCGGTTCTAATAGCCGTCGCGATCGGCCTTTCGCTCGGAATCTGGGCTTCGCGCAGGGAATCTCGAGCCAAATTTGCGTTGCTCGTGTGCGACACGGCGCAGACTTTTCCCAGCTTCATATACTTGATACCCGTAGTCATGCTTTTCGGCGTCAACGATGTGGCGGCGATCGGCGCGGTTATAACCTTCGCGCTGGTTCCCTTCACGCGCTATACGATCGAGGGGCTCAAGGGCACTCCGAGCGAGTTGGTCGAGTCATCGGCCATGTGCGGCGCCAGCTATTGGCAGCAGCTTTGGAAGGTGCGCTTCCCGATGGCTCTGCCGACGATTGCGGTCGGCCTGAACCAGACGATCATGTTTTCGCTGTTCATGGTCATCATCGCGGCATTTATCGGCACTCAGGATCTCGGCCAGGAGATGCAGCGGGCGCTGTCGTCGACCGATGTCGGAAAGGGCCTCGTGCTGGGCTTTTGCGTCGCTTTCATGGGGTTAATGGCCGATCACCTCATTATGAAATGGTCGGATTCAAGGAAAAAGGCGCTGGGATTGAACTAATGGCCGGGAACGCGCGGTTTCAAACAGCATTCGAACGGCGGGGAGTGATCGTCCCGGGGCTTCCGGTACTCGAACCCGGCGTAGAGCGGCATCCGATACCCGGAGGAGGGACGAGAACCGTTGACCTGGAGGCAGGCGACGAATTCGGGATTCTTGACGTCGAAGGCCTGCAGCAGGCCGAACTTGCATTTTTCGCGCGCGGCGGAAGTTCGCGCGCGAGCATGGTCGGCGCAACCGGCGCGGGACGGGCCGCCGGGATTCTGTCCAGCCTTGCCGGGGGCGGGCCATCCGGCGCGCGGGTTCTGAATCGATTGCGGCAGCTCGGACTCGATCTGGAGGGCGCCGATGCCGTTCGCGCTCTAGGCGACGGCTCGCGACCCGGCGACATGGAGATGTTTACCGCCGACTGCGCCGGAACTTTGGTCGTGGCGGCGCCGGGGCTGCCGATGAGTCCAATCAATCAGGATTGCCCGAGCGAACTGATTCTGTACGTTCGGCGAGCCAGATTGCGGAATGCGCCGGACAAGCTGCGTCCGCCCGACCCGCTCGCGGATCCGTCGATTGACATCAATATTCAGCCCGGGGAAGCGAAGTGCTTCACGGTGCGCGAAGGCGAGTTTATCCAGATACTGGACATCCAGGGGCGGGAGTGCTCCGACTTCCAGGCATTTTCGCGCCGGCGCCTCGATTCCGGCAAGGAAAGGGAAATCGACCCCACTGCGACGCGCACTCTGTCGGGATCCGCCTATCCGGCTCCGGGTCTTTATTCCAAGTTCTTCAGCGTCGATTTCGAGCCGCTGGTCGAAATCGTGCAGGATACCTGCGGGCGCCACGACGCCTTCGGGCTGGCATGCACGGCTCGGTACTACGAGGACTTGGGCTATCCGGGGCATTTGAACTGCTCCGACAATATGAACGCCGGCTTGAGCGAGTACGGCGTCGAGCCGCGAGCCGGCTGGCCGGCGATCAACTTCTTCTACAACACCAATCTAGACGCGGCGAATTCGATCGGCATGGACGATCCCTGGTCCCGCCCGGGCGACTACGTGCTCCTCAGGGCGCTGACGGACCTCGTTTGCGTATCGACCGCCTGCCCCTGCGACGTAGATCCCGCCAACGATTGGAATCCGACCGACATTCAGGTTCGCACCTACGGAGCCCGGGAAGCGTTCAAAAAATCGATCGGATACAGAAAGTCGCCGGAGGCGGATATGGAAGAGACGAAAAAGACCGGATTCCACGACAGCTTCGCGAAAGAAACCCGCGATTTTGTAGAATACGCCGGCTACTGGCTGCCGAATTCCATCACCGGGCTGGGAACGATCTCCGAATACTGGGGATGCCGCGAACGCGCGGCGATAATGGATCTTTCGCCGCTCCGCAAATACGAAATCACCGGTCCCGACGCCGAAGACCTGATGCAGCTCTGCGTAACCCGGAATATGAAGAAGCTCTCCGTCGGCCAGGTCGCCTACACGGCCATGTGCTACGAGCACGGAGGCATGATCGACGACGGCACGGTCTATCGTCTCGGCGACAATAATTTCAGGTGGGTAGGGGGGGCGGATGAATCCGGTCTCTGGCTTCGCAGGCAGGCGAACGAGCGCAAGTTGAACGCGTGGGTTAGGAATTCGACGGATCAGCTTCACAACATCGCCGTCCAGGGTCCGAAATCGCAAGCGATTCTAGAGAAGATTTTCTGGACTCCGCCGCTGCAGCCTTCGATCGCCGAACTTGGAAGGTTTAGATTCGCGGTGGCTCGCATCGGCGGGTTCGAAGGCACGGCCTGCGTCGTCAGCCGAACGGGCTATACCGGCGAACTAGGCTACGAAATCTTTTGCCATCCCTCCGCGGCGGGAGGAGTCTACGACGCGGTTCGCGAAGCGGGAC
This sequence comes from Albidovulum sp. bin36, assembly GCA_002238565.1. Taxonomy (GTDB): domain Bacteria; phylum Pseudomonadota; class Alphaproteobacteria; order Rhodobacterales; family Rhodobacteraceae; genus JAPPFL01. Next base: position 87,361 of record MPMP01000004.1, on the reverse strand, counting down.
GCGAATTCGACGCCGTGCCGCTGGGGCTCGCGGCAATGGACATGCTTAGAATTGAAGCTGGCCTGATTTTCGCCGGCCAGGAATTCTGCGACCAGACGAATCCGTTCGAGGCGGGCATCGGCTTTGCAGTGCCGCTGCGCAGCCAGAACGATGACTTTATCGGCCGGTCGGCGCTAGAGGAGCGGAGTCGGAACCCGGTTCGCAAATTGGTAGGACTGGAAGTGGAAGGCGGGGTCGTGCCGTCGCCGGGCGATAGCGTTCGCAAGGGAATGGCCCAGGTCGGCGAAGTAACTTCAGCCGTCCGGTCGCCGATTCTGGGTCGAGTCATTGCGCTGGCTCGCTTGGATGCGACCATGACCGAGCCGGGTACGGATGTCGATATCGGCCAGCTCGACGGCCTCCAGAAACGCCTGAGAGCGAGAGTCGCGGCGCTGCCGCTGTTCGACCCCGAGCGAAAGCGGGTGCGAGGGCAATACGAGAATTGAATTCTTCCCGGCGAGCGCCCACGCGCGGGCCTGTTGCTGCGTTCCGCTAGTCGGCGGGAGCGGCGCTTGGCCAGGCTAGGCCAGAGAGGGCCGGCCGGAGTTTCGGCTGCAAAAGGAAAGGGCGGCGAAAGCCGCCGCCCCTGGTATTCGCTAGGTTCGCGAGGCCTTAGTCGTCGTTCAAGGCTTCTTCGATTTTCTTCTTGCTGCCGTATTCACGAACCTTGTCTTCCTGATAGGACTTTTCCCAGTTGATGCACCAGACATGCCAGCCGATCCAGGCGACGAGCCCGATGATCAGCCAAAGCCATTCGGTGCCTTGGAACGGGTAGATCGCGCCGACATCCGCGAGATCAACCGCCCAGCTGTCGATTCCAGTCGTAGTCATTTTTCTTCCTTTCGTTCAGATAGCGGCATGCGCGCTATATCTGCGATTTCTGCGCTTCGCGGACTTCGGAGTCCGCCGCCCTCTGCTCCTGGACGGTACGGAAATCCAGGCCGAGAAGCTCTACCGGCTTGGGAATTCTCAGCAGGCCGAACGCGTGCAGAATCTTGGCGACGATCCAGCCCGGCAGGAATCCGAGAACGAAGAACATGATGATCGCGCCGACGAATTGGCCGAGCGGGTTGATCGAGGCGTAGCCTTCGTACGGCGACGACGGATGGCCCCAAAGCACGAAGCCGGCGATGACCAGTCCCGCGAATCCGGCATAGCCGTGAACCGCGACCGCGCCGACGGCGTCGTCGATCTTGAATTTGCGCTCGACATAGTAGTGCATCTTGTATGCAATCCAGGCTCCGATCATGCCGATGACCATGGCTTGGATCGGATGGTAGAGGTCGTTCCCGGCCGATGCCGTGATGATCCCGGCGAGTCCGCCCGAATACGTCCAGAAGGCATCGCCCTTGGACACCATGAATGCGGCAAGCATGCCGCCCGAAAGCGACATCAGGAAGTTGACCGTAATGGCGCCCAGAGTCGTCGGCGTCAGGTAGATCGTCGTAGCGGTCCAGGTCTCGCCGGTAATCTGCCCGCCGATTCCGGCCGGATCGATAAGCGGAACGTTGCACGCGACATAGAAGCCCCAGAATCCGGTATAGATCAGAAACAGCCCGATGCAGACCAGCCATGGGTTGTGCGGCCTAATATCGCGGGGCGTTCCGTCGGCTGCGAACTTGCCAATCCTCGGACCGAGCACCACAAGCACCCCGAGCGCGAATCCTCCTGCGATCCCATGGATTACGCCCGAAGCGTACGCATCGTGATAGCCGAGAAGCTGAACCATCCAGCCGCCGTAGTGCCATCCCCAGGCTGCGTCGATTATCCATGCGCCGGAGCCTATGACAACTGCGAGGATCCAGAAGGCTCCGGAATTGATTCTTTCAATTACCGAGCCTGATACGATCGATGCCGCCGTCCAGGAAAACAGCAGAAACGCCGCCCAGAAGACGCCGGTTATGCGATCGCTTAGATTCGTGCCCATTGTAGGCGAAAGCGGCGAATTGGCCGCTGCGTCGTCCCAAAGAATGCCGCCGGTAATGAACGGCCCGTTCGGAAACGCCCAGTAAATCCACCAGCCGAAAAAAAAGAAAGTTATCGTTACTAGCGGAATCAGCATCGAGTTCTTCATGAGGGTGTGCATGTGGTTGCGCCGGCGGCTCGCGCCGACCTCGTACATGCAGAAGCCAACATGGATTAGGAACATCAATGCGACAGTCAGCCAGTAATAAAACTCCGTGAAGACGGTAGTCATTGCATCCAGGTTGCTGCCCATACTTCTTCTCCCAGTCAATTCGGCAAAGTGCCGATTTCAATTCACCTCGCTAAAATACAAGCTTTTGCTCGGTGCCTTTCTCAGGTGTCCTCCCGCAGCGCGTATTCATTCGCAAAGATGCTGCATGTTCAAGTCTATTGGGTTGAACATCCTGCGAAAAATAACAACAGCATAAACAAAAAACAAAAAATATTCCATTGTTGCCGAAAAAGGACAATATATTGATTCCAATGCCTGTCGAACGGCCATTGGACGGCAATTGGCCGCGATCGCAGCTTGCCGGCGCGAAATCGGCGAATGCCGCCATGGTAGCTCTGAATATTTATTCCGATTCAGGAGCAAACTCCGGATTTTCCGAAAATTCGACGCGCCGCGCATAGTTTTCCGCATGCGAGGCAGGAAATAATGGCATGCGCTCTTGCCAATTACCTGATTCAAGCGGAAAGTCCGGACGAACGAAGAAGCAAGAGAATGAAGTCATATGAGCGAGCCGAATGCGCGCAGCAGGGAGGGAGCGTACGAGCTGGAGAATGGATCGGAGCACAGGCGATTCTACGACGATTGGGCGCCGAGCTACGACATTGAGTTCGCCCGCGCCGAAGGCTACGTCTACCCCGAGGCCGTCGCCGCCCGATTTCTTGAGTCGGCGAATCCAGGCGACGACCCGGTCGCGGATATTGGCTGCGGAACAGGCCTGCTCGGCGAGGCGCTCTCGGGATCCCCCCACGCGATCGACGGCTTCGATATCTCGCCGGGCATGCTGCGTCAGGCGGCAAGGAAAAGAGTTTACGGGAAGCTAGAAGAGCTGGATCTGCTGGACCGAGAGAGCCGGCCGACCGCCAGCTACGGCGGCTTGGTTAGCTGCGGCACATTCACGATTGGGCATCTCGGTCCCGCCGGCATGGAAAATTCGCTTGCCTTGGCGCGACCCGGCGCGCTGTGCGTTTTCGGAATCAACGCCAGGCATTTCGAAGCCGCCGGATTCAAGGAATTCTTTTGCAGTCTTTACCGAGAGGGGAGAGCCACCGAGGCGGAATTCGACACGGTTCAAATCTATAGCTCGGAAAGGGCTCCGTCGGATTCCGTGAACTTGGCGAAAATCGCGGTTTTTCGAATGTCGGTTTGAAGCGCGCTCCATTCGCATATTTGCATAGTCCGAATTCGAGTTGAGTCGAATTCCGGCGCACGCGGTCGCGGCATACGCGGAATTTGCGCCGGAAGTCGAATAGTCAAGCGCAGGAAGCACTCATATGAAAGATTCAGTCGAACGTCATTTCAATCAACCTCTCGGCGGCAATGAAATGCCGAGATTCGGCGGGCCGGCGACCATGATGCGGCTGCCGACCCAGAAAAGCGCCGAGGGGCTCGATGCCTGCTTTCTTGGAATCCCGATGGACATCGGCGCTTCGAACAGGGCGGGCACGCGATTCGGTCCGCGTCAAATTCGCGCTGAAAGCTGCATGATTCGGCCATTCAACATGGGAACGGGAGCGCAGCCGTTCCAGCGAATGCAGGTCGCGGACATCGGCGATGTCGCGATAAACACTTTCAACCTGAAAGCAACTTGCGACATCATCGCCGATTTCCTTGACGGCGTGCTCGACCATGACGCCGTGCCGCTGATACTCGGAGGCGACCATACGCTGACGTACCCTGTTCTTCGTTCGGTCGCCCGCAAGCACGGTCCCGTAGCTCTCGTTCATGTCGATGCCCACGCCGACATCAGCGAGTCCATGTTCGGCGAAAAAATCGCTCACGGCACCCCGTTCCGTCGGGCCTATGACGACAACCTGATCATCCCGGAAAAGACTTTCCAAATAGGATTGCGCGGATCCGGATACAGCCCCGACGATTTCAATTGGAGCCGCTCGAAAGGATTCGAAGTGGTTCAGGCCGAAGAATGCTGGCATAGATCGCTGACGCCGCTAATGGAAAGGGTTCGGAGGAAAATCGGGTCGTCGCCTACCTATATCTCGTACGACATCGACAGCCTCGACCCGGCGTTCGCGCCGGGAACGGGCACGGTCGAAATCGGCGGGCTTACGACAATTCAGGCTCTGGAAATTATTCGAGGCTGCCGGGGATTGAATATTATCGGAGGCGATCTCGTCGAGGTTTCGCCGCCATACGACACGAGTGGCAACACTGCTCTCATAGGAGCCAATCTGCTATACGAAATGCTGTGCATTCTACCGAAATCCTGCGAGTAGGCGTGCAATGAGCGGAGAAAGCGCGTTTCTAAACGCCAGGTTCGCCGCACGAGAAGCAAGCAGCCGATAGAGCGACTAGTTTAAGCGGCAATGGTCGTGGGAATCCAAAAGATTCGATATTGCGGATTCGGACTTGATTCGGCGATTCCGAGGCGCGCCGTCCAAATGCCGCGTCGACCTGCGGGCTGCCCGCTTCAACGAAACCTACGCCGAAGTGATCGGCCCCCAAGAAAACCCGACTCGAAAGCACGGATCAACGGGTTCGGCGGAGTTGGATTTCCGGTTTCACGGCGCCGTCCGAGAGCGCTCGAATTGCGGTTGCGTCGTGGTCGGACCAATTCGCGGAACGAGATCCGAAGCGCCGATGGAAGGCGCCATGGCATCGTTGGGCACCGATTTTCGGCCGGTTGTTCAAGCAGCCGACGGGATTTCTGTTCCTGAAGAACCGGGGTCGAAGTCCTCGCATTATCTTCCGTGAGGTTCGTTCCAATCCGCTACGGGGCCGACAGGTATGATTCTGTTCGGATTAATATTGGCATGGCTGAAATAATAGTGCCGTACGATATGGTCGAAATTTACAGTTCGGGATATTCCGTCCATCTGAAAGAGATTGCGCGCGTATGCCCAAAGATTGGGTAAATCCGTCACGCGGCTGCGATTGCATTTAAAATGCGTAACATAGACCTTGTCGAAGCGGACCAGCGTCGGAAACAGCCGCCAATCCGCTTCGGTCAATTGGTCGCCAGCCAGAAATCTTTTGTCGGATAGGCGGAGTTCGAGCCAGTCCAGCGCGCCGAACAACTGCCTTGCAGCCTCGTCGTAGGCGGTCTGGCTCGCCGCGAAACCGGCCCTGTAGACGCCGTTGTTCACGCAGTCGTAAATCCGCCGGTTCAATTTTTCGATTTGGATACGACTTTCCGCCGGCCAAAAGTCAAGCGAATTGCCCGTGATCCGGTTGAAGGCGGAATTGAACATGCGGATTATTTCCGACGACTCGTTGGAAACAATGGATTCCGTTTCGCGGTCGAAAAGTACGGGGACGGTCACGCGGCCGTTGGCGCAAGCGTCCGAGCGAGTGTAGATTTCGCGCAGGAACTTGGAACCGTAAAGCGAATCTCCTTTCGCCGGGCCGCCGTCGGCATCGAAAGTCCAGCCTTCCTCAAGCATGTCCGGATGAACGATGTCTACCGAAACATGATCGCCAAGCTGCTTTAATTCTCGGAATATCAGTGTGCGGTGCGCCCACGGGCAGGCCAAGGAAACGTAAAGATGGTATCGCCCGGATTCGGCCTTGTATCCGCCCGCGCCCGACGGACCTGGAGCCCCGTCTTCGGTAACCCAGTTCCGGAAAACCGAGTTGGGCCTTTGGAAACGGCCTTCCGAAGAGATTTTTGGCGAATCATCCGCAATCCACTGACCATTGGCCAATTGTCCCATTCGCTCTTCCTGACCTAGCTTGGATTCGAAGGGTTCCCGACTAACAGGAATTTCGCGATGGCGCTACAGAATTGAATGCGCGAATGCGCGTTAGGCGGACCATCCAATATATTCCGCAAATTCCATTTTCCCGGCGATGCAGAAATGGTACGTTCCGAAGTACGAAAGAAGTCGATCCCTGCTTCGTTTCCTTGAGGCATGGGTAATGCTCTAGCCAAAAATACCTTGTTCCCATTGTCGCCAGCCGCGAGTCTTCGACTCAGGGAGAGTTAAGAATTAATCGACTCGGGTTCGGCCGGCGCCGGGTATATGTTCGACGGCGGAGATGCCTGTAGTCGGTCCGATGCGCTGGAATCGCCTCGCGGAAGACTCGGAGTTTGTTCCTAATTTCGGCAAATGAGGTCAGGGCGGCGACCGCAAGCCGGCGGCGGAGGCGCTAATGAAGTCGCCACTCGAGGACCGGAGCGTCCATCTCTGCGGGTGTCGAAGAGCCGCCGCAGCTTGGCAAAGGAACTCCGGCGCGTGATGCCGCGCTCCGTCCATCCGAAGGCGGACCCGTCGACCAGACGGAATTCCGTCAGAATTTCAATGCGTTTAACATAGCGTCTGCGCCCAAGTACGGCGAGCTGGAAAAAGACGAGGTCAGGTTTCAGGACGAGGCGAACGACGGGCAGAAGGGCGTACTTCCGAGGCTCCGGGCTCGCAATGGGACGCGACCGGCCGTCTTGCGCGGCCATCACTGCCGCAATTGCTACCATTTCTCGGCGGTCTGCCCGAAACTCGGATTTGCGACCGGGCCAATACGGGCCAGATGAACCTCCATCTCACCGACATCGTCGGGCAAACGCCCGAAGTGGTCGCGCTGTAGTCGTGCTCGACGGCGCCGGACGGCACTGCTCCGAGTATTTCGAAGTCTAAAAGAACGTGCCGCTTCCGCGTCTTTCCTCCTCAGCTGGGAACTGTACACCGACAAGCTTGCGAATAGTCTGCTTGATTCCGTGAAGATGGTCGCGGCGACGTGAACGAAGCGCACAGCAAGTTCGCCCGCTAGCTCGACAGAATCGCCTTGTTCATGTCCCGAAAATAGGCGGCTTTTCCGAATTGAATGACCTATTCGTAATGCGGTGGGCGGTCTTGAAAATGGATTGGCATCACATGCCTTTCGTAGGCGAAGACATGATCTCGAATGAAAGCCGGATGCGGGAAATCCGCACGTCCGGCTTGACTGGCAGGGTGAAGAAACGCGTGATGCGCGGCGGGTACTGGGGCGCCGGCACACGGCGAAGGCCGCTGGCAAACTTCTATTCCCCGGGCCACCGAAGAACGCGCCTCGCGCAGACTCTAACCGTCGCGAAACGCGTTTCTGCCATATTCGGATGGATCGGCCGCTCTCGAGAGCCGGATGCCAGCTAGGACCGTGTCTGGATTCGGCATCTTGATTCACTCCATTAATTTTCTTAGGAAAGTGTGTATCGCCCAGCGCCGCCCCGTCAATTCCATCACTTGAGCCGCTCGTCGGTGAAGTAGAATGGTGGATTAATCTAATGCGGAATCTCTTCCCGTCCGACTGGGTTCCCGAAGGCTTGGTTTCTTTTGGCCCGAATGCAAACTTGCAATCAGCCGATAGGCAAGCTTGCAATTGGCCGGAACACTAACTTGCAATCAGCCGGAAAATGAATTTACATTCAGCCGATGTCGAATCAGTTCTTCTATCCCCGATCCGTCGAAAGCAGACTTGTCGAAGCGCTTGAAGATTCGCCGGCCGTACTGATTCACGGTCCGCGTCAGTGCGGCAAGACAACGCTCGCCCAGTTAACCTGTGCGCCTAGCTACTTCTATAGGCCCGGCGACCGGACCAGGTCGGGCGAGCCACTGATACGGGGAAATCCCCGGCAATCCCGGGATTACAGCTACTTCAGCTTTGACGAACAGATTATAAGAGACGGCGCTCGAGCCGATCCCGCGGGATTTGTCGCCGCGTTGCCCGAGCGCGTCATTCTGGACGAAGTTCAACGGGTTCCCGAACTGTTTGAAGCTATCAAATTATCCGTAGATCGCCATCGGGTGCCGGGACGCTTCGTGCTAATGGGATCTACCAACGTTCTGCTCATTCCTCGACTATCGGATTCTCTGGCGGGACGCTTGCAAATCGTGCAGCTGCATCCATTGACGCAATACGAGTTAACCGGTCAGTCGGATTCCTCCCGCCCGGATGCGAACTTCCTGAGCGAATTGTTCGGTGAAGGCTTCCCGGTGTTCCGATGCGACCGCCTCGGGGAAGAGCTAATCGAAAGGATCGTCGCCGGCGGCTATCCTGCAGCGCTGGCGCGACCGACCGCGAGGCGTCTGGCAAACTGGTATCGCGACTACGCGGAATCCATTGTCCAACGCGACGTGCGAGACTTGACCCAAATCCGCTCACTCGACCTCATGCCAAGACTCTTGCGTGCCGCAGCGGCGCATACGGCCCAGCTTTTCAACCTCAGCAACCTGGCCTCGCACTTCGAGATCAGCCGGCCTTCGATCGGAGACTACGTGACAATTCTTGAGAGGCTTTTTCTTCTCGAAAGACTCCCGGCTTGGCACAGCAATCGCCTGAAAAGGTTGGTCAAGCGTTCAAAATTGCATCTCAAGGACACGGGACTCGCCGCTGCCCTGCTCGATGCCGGTGCAAAGGCGCTTTCGGCAGATAGAACTCTTTTGGGAAATCTTCTGGAGACGTTTGTATTTCAGGAATTGCGCAGGCAAGCGAGTTGGCAAGAGATTCCGACGGAATTCTTCCATTTTCGGGACAAGGACGGCATTGAAACGGATATCGTACTCCAGCAGACGTCAGGTGCCGTCGCCGGCGTCGAAATCAAGGCTGCGTCGACTGTAAGTTCAAAAGACTTTCGCGGACTGCGCAAACTCGAACAAGCATTGGGCGACCGCTTCGTTCGCGGCGTAGTGCTCTATGACGGCGAAATCAGCATTCCCTTTGGCAATCGATTGCATGCCGTGCCAATCTCTCGGTTGTGGAGAGCGCCGTAAGCAGCCAAAGCGAGCAGAGGCGAAATAGCCGGACGGCGCCCATTCTCCGAGTATCGGAATATTGATCGGAATAAGGCAACTGTGTTCGCTATCATTGAAGATGCATCCATGGCCTTGACAGTCCATGCTGTGAAGGCACGCTATCGGTGATCCAAAATTGGAAATCCCTCCGGGCGCGCATGTATTCTCGTGCATTCCGAATTGCGCCCGAACAGCTTTTGAGCCGTAGGATCTGCTACATGCGCCCGTCGAGCATTGCACGTTCGGAGCGCGCCGGATATTCGGTAGTGGATCCAAGGCTTGCCAATTGGGCGTCAGGGATCATCAAGAAATTTTTGAATAAAATTCGGCTAGTGTGGGCGTGTGTTCGAAGGCAGGTATTCCTGTTGCCGACCCGATGCGCAAGAATCGCCTCATGGATGACATGCGCACATCTATGGACCTTGCCAAAGTCAAGTTTCAGCGCATTTCTCCGTATCTTGACAATAAGACCCGGCGGATGCAGGCGGTGATGGAAGCCAGTCGCCTCCGCCGCGCCGGAATCGAGACGGTCTCGGAGGCGATGTGGATTGACCGCTCGAACATCGGTCGCTGGCTGCGGGAGCCGACGTGCGGGTCGGAATCGACAAGCGTCGACCGGGTTCGCCGTTAATACGGCGGCCGCAAGCTGTCGGCGCAGGGCTTCAAGGTGTCACTCGCACTGTTGGCGAAGATGCGGCTCGCGTCCGAACCGCGATGCGCAGTCGATCTCATCAGCCGGAAGACGGCATCGCTCATGGCCAACGGCCAGCCGATGGTGTCGGTCGACAACAGGAAGATTGAAGATGTCGGGACCTTCAAACATGGCAGGCGCCGGGGCGGCGGGAGGACGTTAATGCGATCGGAAACAGCCGGGATGATTCCCGTCGCCTGTGAAGCCATGCACTAGTAACCCGGCGTGCTGCAGGTGCCGCAGCGATAATTTCTCAACGGATCATAGCGATGGAAACGGTCTCGGAAATATCTGCAGGGTTGCTTCAACGATTGAGAATCCTAGTCGAAGGCGTTTCTGATTTCCCGAGAACTGAGACGAGCGGTTGGACGGTCTTGCTGTCTACTGTTTACGGGCGCTCGGCAAACGACAGGTAAAACCTCATTTTCGTTCGAGCATCCGGTTATTGGTGATCGGGTCGATCTTGCGAACTCCGAGCATGCAATCCAGCCGTGAATTGCGATCGAGTATCTCGCGGGGCCTTCAGCCACTGATTTTCCGCGTCGATTCTTGTTCCGAAAAGGATTCCGAGTCCGATGCTGAATGCAAAGGCATATCCGGAACGCTTTGCAAAATCCTAGGAATGAATCTTGAAGCGGCCTTGCGGTAAATGCGCGCCGAAACCGTCCCAAGGTCGGCAACCGAGTAGGTTCAGCTGTTCGTCTCTGGCTTCGGTTTCCAGCGCCGGTTGGGTTCAACGAAAACCTTCAGGACTCCTCGTTCCCCATGAGATCTCCGCGGCGCTACGAAAAATCAGGCGCCGCCCATGGCCGATGCGGAGCCGTTCCGTCGCCCGACAAATTGCAGGCCTTGCTAGTTCGACCGAATGGACCGGTTGCAAAGTGACCTGTTGAGATACGGGATGGCGACCAGGATTTACCAATGCTTTATAAATTGCGCCGCGCAATCCCGGCGAGGTTTCAGATAGGCCGCGGCTTCGCTCCAATGTCCCAATCCAGTGCCAAGGCGGTCGAACAGCGACCGGCTGTGGAATGGTCGAGATGAAGCAGGAATTGAAAGCAGCAATCTTTTACGTCATTCCTGCGATTGTCGGGACAAGATTGCCGGCCAAATAGAATCGAATCAAGCCCGTTCGTCACCAGTCCCTAGTTTTTCTTTCCGCCGAAATGTCCTTCCCATACGGTGCCATCGGTCGAGCGCGATCCAACAAAAACACCGCCAACTTCTTCCGCTGCCGGGCCATAAAACTCGCCAAGCAACTCGCCACGGAATCCTCCTACGCCGTAGGCGACGTCGGCGGCGGGTGCAAAGCCGGTCATACTTGCATTGAATTGACCATCGTCGAATGAAATGGCGTCAATTAATATAACGCTGCCGTCCGGAAGGGGCTCGCCGGAGCCGCTCCGCGTCGCCGAGTTTCTCAAGTTGTCGACTTGCCCCGTGATTTCGCTCTCTGAGAAGTCTGCCGTGAGTGTCAATTCGCCCAGCGTATATCCTCGGTCGAGCGCGTTGCTTATAACTTTTGCGTGGTGCCAACGGCCAAGAAAATCACCCGAGTAGGTAGCTGTGCCGGAAGGCAATCCCGTCGGTTCGGTTCGCAATCCGTAGACAACCCTACCTAAATAGGACTTTGCATTGTCGGCGTCCAATCCGGCAAAAAATCCTCCGCGTTCAAAAAATCTGTATTCCGAATTAGAAAAATCGATGTCGCCGAGATTTATGCTACCGGTGTCGCTCCACAGAATGAAATAGCCGTCTTGAATTCTGCCCTCAAATGCTCGGCCGTCCGCATGCGATCGGTCAAATTCGATTGCTAAAACGTTTCCGTCGACAACAAACTCAGTTTTGGCTCCGCTCGTTTCAGGATCGAAGGACACCGATTTGACGTAGCTGCTATTCTCGTCGGACATCAGGGCGGAGGTCCGGTATTTTCCGTAGCCTCGAACAATCGCGGCCGACAATGGCGCGAAGGTCACGCCGTCCGATACGGCGTCGGAAATCGTATATGAGCCGTCAAACGCAGTTGGCGCGTCGTTTGGACTGGCTTGCAAGCCGTTTGCGGGTCCGCCGGGACTGTCGCTGCATGCGGTTAAGGACAAAAACGAAAAAATAACGATTCCCGCTCTTGCTATATGCTTAAAGCTAAATTTCATTTCCAGGCCCTCTAGGAATTTCATGACCGCGCGATAGAGTCGGTCCGGCGGCGCATTCCGACATTATCAGCAATTGAGTGATCGCGCAACGAAGATACTATATGCAGTCGATTGAAATAGGAATGGCCGGGATTTAGCCTCCGCCGATAGCGTATTCGCTGACGATGGAGCATCGGGGACGCTCGGAATTCGTTGTGGCGAATTGGAAGGAATTCTTCTCGCCATTGCCAAGTTCCGCCGACAAATATTCCGTCTTCATCGCGACGCGATCGCTCTCGCCTCGAGATCGACTATGGATCGGAACCTGACGACGGTCGTTTCGTTGTGCGTCGAAATTTCCCGGAACTCCTTTTCGCGAAAAAATTCTCGATCAGGTGCCGCGATTAGCGCATCTCCTTTTTTAGCCTTCTGCTGCACTGCAGAAAGGTTCTTTGACGGCCTTCGATTTAACAACGGTTAACCGGTAATTCATTCGGGGCTTCGGACACGAGACCGGGACTAAACTGCGGGCAGGTCTGAACGGCGCCGCCAATGTAAAGCAGATCTCCGTTCGCCGAATACGCATCCTTTCGCCTAAACCCGAATGCGGCGCCTTCAAGGCCGCCAAAATCTACTTTCTGCCAGCGCGTTCGGCATGGGAATTGGATCAATTGACAAGTTCCTAGTATCTGCCCGCCTCTTTCCGGGTTCGGGCGGTGCGCGGTTCATCTTGTTCATGCCGGCGCCTGTCCGGCCGGCGCGATCAAGATGGTGACGAGTCTGCTGCAACCGAGTGCCGCCACCAACTTTTGGGTTGTTGAAATCCTGCGACAGGCCTAGGCGCGCAGCCGGTTTATTAAACATTCCGACAGATTCCGAGGTTCAGACTTCCTCGGCGGGGTGGGTCGGGCATTCTGGCGCACCGAGTTTTTTCCGTAGGATTTAAAGGCTGCAGCCTATCAAGGAATGAAATTGATCCGACAATGAACCCCGGGCCGGGACGCTATTCACAGACTACGGATTGCGAAACCGCGCTAGCCCGCTAATTCCTTTTGCTCCAGCCACAAGCCGACGATTTCGCGAAGTCGCTCGCCCGTGAAGCTGGGAAAGTGCCCGCCATGAACCACCCGCGCCGGGAATTCGTAGACTCGTCGCATTGATCTGCGATAGTCGATCGGGTCGGCGTGGTAGGTGTCTTCTATTAGAGGGCCGTCGTAGACGATATCACCCGTGAAAAAAATTTCGGTCGCCGCTTCCCAAAGAGCGATCCCGCCAGGCGAGTGCCCCGGCGTATGCACGACTTCAAAATGCCTGTCGCCTAGATCTATCACGTCTCCGTCGTCGACGAGACGCGTCGCCCTCGCGCCAGCGACGCTGTATTCGATCGAGGAATAGGGCTCCGGCGGAAGCGCATCGAAAATTTCGTCGGTTACGTAGGGGTCGGCCAGGGTTTTGGCTCTGGTAGGCTTGGCCAGAATCTCCGACTCACTGGGATGTACGAGGCGGTCGGGGAATTCATGATGGCTTCCGACGTGGTCGAAGTGCGTGTGGCTGGCTACTGCCAGGCACGGCTTCTCGGTTACGAGCGGCACGTGTTGCCTAAGACTGACGACTCCCATGCCGCTGTCGATCAGCAGGTCGCGGTCTCGTCCTCGCACGTGCCAAATATTGCAGCGGTAGAATTCCTTTATGAACGGCTCGTAAATCAGAGTGATGCCGTCGCCGAAGCCCTTCTTGCGATACCACGATTTGGCGTCTATGCGTTCCATCCTTTATCCTCGCTAAAAGCCGGCCATCTTTGGCCTGCGGCATCGAGTTGAGCGCAAGCCGATTTGAAAGGCAAGACGGAACAGGATGAGCTCTGGGGCACCCTGCTGGATTCGAGTTTAGCGAATAATTTCGAATTCGCGAAATAGAGACTATAGCCGCGCAGCCAGTCGGATGCGGACGCGCCTGCGGCGGGAGCACTTTTCGCGCCGCTTGCCGTTCCGAAGCCGGCCGGCGCCGATTGAAGCGGGTCCTTGGGCGGTGAGCTGATTCTATCTTGCGGACGTGCCCGTCAAGCGGAAGAACGGTGCGGTTGCGACGATGGCAAGGCAACGCTAGTCGCGAATGCAGGCGACGCCATATGCGAGATGCGCCGTGACCGCATTTGGCAATTCCGCTCCGGAGGCCGATCCGGCATCGCTTTCGGCGGAAGCTTCCGCCCGGCCGATCGGCAGCAATTCAGGTCTCGCAAGGCAGTTCGCCGATCGAGACGACCGGATTGCCAAGCTTCTCGAAAGGAACAGGGAGCCAAGCGACGAATTCAAGCGTCTTCAAAAGCTTTCGAGCCGACCGGCTTCGAAGCCTCGCGCCGCGGTCTGACGCCGCCGCCCGGGAAATCGATGCTCCAATCCTCGCGGATTCATGGCAAGTTGCTCCCAATTCTTGATTTTTCCGGGCGGATGCGTCAATGACCGATTGGCTTGATAGGAGGCCATGAAGGATCGACGGAACAATGCCGTTGATCTTAATCGGCGGCGGCCGGTGCTCCCGTCTTCAAACGCGAACGAAAGCGGAGTGGACGAAAGCGATCAATAGCAGAGTATGCTATCGATTCCTATCCAAATCGGGAGGCTTTGACCCGCCGACACGCTCTCGCCCTGCCTGAACCAAGCCTTTATCAAGGTTGATTCGCTGTCGTTCAGTCGAAAAAGGCATCGACGGTGGGTGCCGAGAAAGGCGCTGTCTTCAACAATTGCGTCGCCAAGCGCAAGCGCGCCGGCCGGAGCCATGCCGAGGCGGATGCTTTCAGGCCTGAAAAACAATTGGACTTCAGCTTCGCGATCGCCGCCGATGAACGCTTCGGACGGCAATTCAAGGGATCCGAATTCGGTTTCGACTTGAACTCGGGAGCCGGTTTCCGTCATGCGTCCATTCAAAAAATTTGCCTCGCCCATGAATGCGGCCGTGAATTGATTTCGCGGTCGAAGGTAGACCTTGTCGGGATGGCCGGAATCCATGACCGTCCCCTTGTCCATGACGATAATTTCGTCGGCGATCGCCATGGCTTCTTCCTGATCGTGCGTAACGTGCACGAACGTCGTGCCGATTCGGCGCTGAATCGATTTCAGTTCGTCCTGCATGAGGCGGCGCAGATTCAGGTCGAGCGCGCCGAGCGGCTCGTCCAGCAAAAGCACGTCCGGGTTGACCGCGAGCGCGCGGGCCAGGGCAACCCGCTGCCGCTGGCCGCCCGATAGCTCGTGGGGCTTTTTCCGTTCCGAGCCCGCCAAGCCGACCAGGTCGAGGAATTCCAGGGATTTCGCGTCTCGCTCGCGACGCGACAATCCGCGCATGCGCTGCCCGAAGCCGACATTCTCCAATATGCTCATATGGGGAAACAGGGCGTAGTCCTGAAAAACGGTCGTCGTCGGACGCCTGGCAGGCGCCATGCCCGTAACGTCCCGGCCGCCGATCAGAACCCGGCCCCTCGTCGGATCGAGGAATCCTCCCAGAATTAGCAGCAGCGTGGTCTTCCCGCAGCCGGACGGGCCGAGCAGCACGGCGTAGCTTCCAGCGGCGACCTTCAGCGTTACGTCGCGAAGAACGGCCTGGCCGCCGAAATCCCGGCCTACGTCGACAATCGAAAGCTCCGCAGTCACGGGTTCCCGCGCTTTCGGAAAACGAGCAATTCGAGCGCGAAAACCAGCAGCACGGACGAAAGAAACACGATCGAGCCGATGGCGTTCGTTTTTGGATTGAGGCCGGAGCGAAGCAGGCTCCAGATTTCAACGGGAAGCGTGACCTCGAATCTGGAAAGGAGAAACGCGATGATGAATTCATCCCACGAAAAAGTAACGGAAAGAAAGTAGCTCGCAAGGATCGCGGGGGCGAGCACCGGCGCCGACACGTGCCAGAGTACTCGCAGCTCGGTCGCGCCCAAATCCCTTGCCGCCCGTTCGAAATTTATCTGATGCGCGCCCGTTTGGCTATAGATGATTGCAAAGCAAAGCGGCGTATTGATGACCGCGTGCCCGATTCCTACGGAGAGCAGCGAAGGCCGGAAGCCCGAAGCGTTCAGCGACGCGAGAAGCCCCAGTCCGATTATCAGGTAGCTAACCGTGAGAGGGGCAATTATGACGGATCGCATCAATGCCGCGCCGGGAATCCGCTGCCTGGCCAGCCCGAGAGCTGCGAGGAAGCCGAGAACGCAGGCGACCGCCGACGATATCGCCGCGACGCCCAGCGAATTCGCGAGAGCCGACATCAGCTTCCTGTCGGCGAAAATCTGGCCGTACCATTTCAGCGACGGGCCGTCGAACGGCGGCACGGGCAGCCGGCCGCCCTGGAAGGAGTACAGGACCAGCACCGCGACGGGCAGGAAAATGAAAGCGAATACGGTCAGCGCGTAAGCGAGGCCGAGCCAGTTTCCCAGTCGTCGCGATGTCATGCCCGCTCCAACTTCAGCCATCGCGCGCACGCCAGATACGCGAGCGTTACGGTTAGCATCAGAATGATCGAGAGCGCCGAAGCCATGGGGAAATCGGCTCGCCGGCCGAGCTGGAGCATGATGATCTGGGGCAGGACCAGCTCATTGTTGCCGCCGAGTATCTGCGGCGTGATATAGTCTCCCAGGCACAGAGCGAAGGACAGAAAGCCGCCGACCATGATGCCGGGCAGCGTCAGCGGCAGAACGACGAGCCGAAATGTCTGGAAGCCTCCGGCTCCGAGATCCGCGGCCGCCCGGGCGTAGTTGGGCGATAGCTGCTTAAGATTCGCGAATATCGTCAATGTCGAAAGCATCACGAAGAAATGCACGAATCCCGTTACCGTGGCGAAGCGGGTCGACGACAGCTGAAGCGGTTCGGAAATCAGGCCCGCGGAAGTCAGCCATTCGTTGACGACGCCCTTGTTGGAAAGTACGAGCGTCCAGGCGTAGGACCGAACCACGTACGACGTCCAAAACGGAACTATTGCCAGGGCCAGCGCAATTCGCTGCCATCCAGCCGGCACTCTTGCGGCGATGAACCACGCGAGCGGATAGGCTAGGGCGACCGAGGCGGCGGTTACGATCGCCGCGATTTCAATCGAATTGAGCAATCCCTCGACAAAGTGCGGCCTGGCGAGAAATCCAAGATAGTTGACCAGGGACCAGTCCCGAACCAGCTCGGCTCCCGCTCGCCGCCAAAGGCTCATGGCGACCATGAAGCCGAACGGCGCTACGAAGAAGACAAGCGTCCAGGCGAGAGCGGGAAGCACGAATCCAAGAGCCAGAATGCGCTCTCGCGTCCACGCGCCTCCGCTCATAAATTCTCCGGCGGCTTGGTCGGTCCAGCTAGTCTAGCGCTGGAGGAACTCCGTCCAGACATCCTGCATCATGGCGTCGAGCTCGATATCCGGCGCAGGGTACAGCTGGGATCTCGCCAGGTAGTCCGGCTGGCTGTTCCAGCGCAGAGCCGCTCTTTGCGCGTCGCTCAAGTGCTCGGCCGCGGCCATATTGGCAGGCATCGCCCAGTAGCAGGACGAGGTCGCCAGACGCGCCTGGCCCTCGGGACTCAGGATGTACTTGACGAATTCAAGCGCCAGCTCCTTCTTTTCGGACTCGGCGAAGACGCCGATGGACTGGGACCACCTGACCCCGCCCTGCTCGGGAACGACCCAGTCCAGTTCCGGCAATTCGGTCGTCAGGCCCGCGGTAACCCATTCGCCGCCGCCTACGAGCACGTCGACCTCGCCGGTCGCGATGGCGGTCTGGCTCGAAACAACCTCGCCGACCTGTTTCGAATTGTCCTTCATCTCGAACAGCTTGTCGCGGATCGCGGGCAGGTCGGACGCGGAAATCTCGGCCGTATTTATGCCTAGCCCCAGTGCGACCATGCCGATAATCGGCAAATAGTAGTCGTACACGGCGATGCGGCCGCTGTACTTGTCGCCCCAGATCACCGACATGTCCGTCATGTCCGCCGGGTCGACATTGTCGCGGTTGTAGGAAATCGTGTTGTAGCCGAATTTCTCCGAAATCGCGTAGGTGACGCCGTCCCTGGTATGGTTCTCCGGCATGACGAGTTCCGGAAACAGATTCTCGGTCGGCAGCTCGTCGGCGGGGAGCGGCGCAAGCAACCCGGCGTCGACCGCGCGCGGGACGTCGACGCCGTCGATGACGAATACGTCCCAATCGCCGGGACGGGACTGGTCGACGATGGCCAGGGCGGTGCCGGTGCCCTCGTATTCCTTGAGGTTGACCCGGACATCGTGCTCTCGCTCGAATGGCTCGATAAGCGCCGGGTCCGTATGGTCGCACCACACCAGGGCGTTAAGCGATTCCGTCGCCTCGGCGGCCGCGGTCGCCGTCATCGAAACCGCGGCGAAGAAGATTCCTGCTTTTCGCAATTCCATTGGTTGCTCCTTTTGCATTTCGGCTCGCGCCGGAAGGTTCGAGTTTTCGCCTGCCAAGTTATCACGTTGGCCCGCAAGTTCAATTGCCGGGAAATTCGCGCGGTTCTCGCGTGCGACCATTGGCCGGTCACTCGGGCAAGTACGGATAGAAGGCGCCTCCCCATTCCGAGTCGGGATTCGCCATGATCAACTCGATAAACAAGGGGACGAGCATCGCAATAATGCTGTGGCCGTCTCTGACCTGGTCGCGATTCGCGGAGCTGTTCCAGGTCGCTCCGCCATGGATAAGCTGGTTGCGCAGCACATAGAGGCGGGCGAAAAGCTTTTCGAGGATTTTCGTTGAATTCCTGTACTGAAGCGCCTTTCGAATCCTGCTGTTGTCGCGATCGAAATTCCGTTCCCAATCGTCGTATCCCGGCTTTTTGTTGTAATGGTTCCAGAAATCCTGAAACACGTATTTGTTTTGCAGCAGTATCCTGATCGGCCCGGGAAATTTCGTCCAAATCGTATCGTAAATTACATTGTCCTTGTCGAATCTTATGATCTTCGCGAAAAATTCGGACATGTCGCCTTTCGAACTGCTGCCGAAGCTGTCGCCGGCGTAGACCGCGTTGAAAGCAATCCAGTAGAAGATGAAAGCGGCGTCGGGATCGTCCTGCGACGCCTCCGCTCTCTTCACCCAGCTAATGGCGCGATGCACCCTAAGGGCGAGGTTGGGCGAAAAGCTTGCGGAATTCCGCCGCTGCAGGTCCTTGAGGCTTTTGGCGTTTATGGCTGCCTCCATGGCGGATCGAATCTCATAATTCCGTTGAATTCCTGCGGGCTGGCGTCGAAATCGCGAATCTACAGGCAAATTCGGAGCATGACAAAGGGCATCGGCGATCTGTCGCAGCATCCGGGAGACGGAACATGCGCACCGATCGCCTTTCGTTGATCCCGGTCGGATAGGATTTCCGCCTTCACTATTGGGAGGCGCACGCTGGCCACGTCCTCCCCTTGATACGCGCGCGCTTTGGAGTCGCGGATTTCCCCGCGCTTGTTCGGCAAAATCCGCATTTAGTGCCGGATGCCGCATCTCTATGCGGCATGATCGCGGCTATTGAAAAACTTTCGCCGATCTATCGAGGCGATTTGCCGAGGCGAGCAATTTCGAGATTGCCCTGAACGCTGGCGTCGAGAGACCAGGCCGCCAGCGCTATGCGGAAAGCGGCTCCTGAACTCGGACGCGAGGCCCGCCTGATGGGTTCCAATCCCGGCAAAGCCGGAAATCCGGACTCGCGCCCGCCGCGACGGATTTCAAAAAATGTTACGGGCGAATGCGAATTGCGCATTGACTAAGCGGGGTCGTCGGATGCATTCATGCATGCCGCGCGGCAAATCGAATTCTCGAAACGGCGGCGCCGAGACAACTCCGCGAATTTGCCGATGCGGTCCTAAAGGAGGATCACGGATGAAAGATTCCAATTTTCTGCGCGAAAACAATGCCCGGTTCCTTTGGCATCCGATGGGGCATCCGGCCGACAGCATCAAAAACCCGCCCTACATTGTCGTGGGCGGCTCGGGCGTTCGAATCCGGGATCTCGACGGCACCGAAGTCATCGATGCCGTTGCGGGGCTTTGGAATGTCAATCTGGGATTTTCTTGCGAACCCATAAAGAAGGCCATCGCGGCTCAGCTGGACGCGCTTCCCTATTATTCGACCTTCAGAGGGAGCACGAACGACAAGATAATCGAGCTTTCCTATATGATCAGGGATTTTTTTCGAGACGAGGGAATGGAGCGCGCTTTCTTCACGTCGGGCGGCTCGGACAGCGTCGAAACCGCATTGCGGCTGGCGAGGCAGTACCACAAGATTCGACGCGAGCCGGGCCGGACGAAATTCATAAGTCTCAAGCTGGGCTATCACGGCACGCATTTCGGCGGCGCCAGCGTAAACGGCAACCCGCGCTTCCGGCAGCCGTACGAACCTATGCTTTCAGGCTGCTTCCATATTCCCGCTCCGCATGCCTATCGCAACCCGTTCGGCATCGCGGACGGCTCGCTGCTGGCCGAAAAATGCGCGGAAATGCTGGATCAGGAGATCAAATTCCAGGGAGCCGAAACGATCGCCGCGTTTATCATGGAGCCGGTGCTCGGCGCCGGCGGCGTGATCGTTCCGCCGGAAAACTTCATGCCGCTGGTCCGGGACATCTGCGATAGGCACGGCATCCTGCTCATAGCCGACGAAGTCATTACCGGGTTCGGGCGCACAGGCGAATGGTCGGGGTCGCGGCTTTGGGGCGTTCGCCCGGACATGATGACGATCGCCAAGGCGATCACGAACGGCTACTTCCCCTTCGGCGCCGCTCTGCTTTCGGCGAAGATCGCCGACGCATTCGAGTCCAGCGAGCCCGGAGCCGGGTTTATCGGCCACGGATATACGTACTCGGGCCATCCGGTCGGCGCGGCCGCGGCGGTAGCCTGCCTGGATGAGACCAAGAGGCTGAATGTGGCCCGGAATGCCAAAGCGCGCGGCCGGCAGCTGCTCGACGGCCTGCATCGGATCAAGTCGAAGCACGGTTCAGTAGTTGGCGATGCGCGCGGAATAGGCTTGATGGCGGCGCTGGAGCTGGTTTCCGACCCCGAAACCAAGGAGCCGCTCGATCCGGCCGCGGTCGACAGGATTCACAAGAGCATCTACAAGGCGGGGGTCATGGTGCGGATTTCGGGCGCATTTGTCCTGATGTCGCCGCCTTTGATTATTTCCGAAAGGGACGTCGATTCGATCGTAGACGCGATAGATGCCGGCTTGGAAGACGCTCTCCAAGGCGCCGGAAGGGCGGGGTAGGGACGCGAATGCCCCATATCCAGATCGAGTATTCGCCGAATCTGGAGGACGAGATCGATTTCCGCGAATTTTGCGAGGCGCTCAGGGATTCAGCGGCCGGAACCGGCATTTTTTCTCTTGCCGGCATTCGCGTTCGAGCTTTCAAATGCGATCATTGGGCGATCGCCGACGGCGACGGCAGGAACGGATTCGTCGATATATCGGTCAGGATTCGCGGCGGGCGCCCGCCCGATGCGAAAAAGAGGGCCGCGCAAGCAATTTTCGAGCGCGCGCAAGCGTTTTTGACTCCGGCGCTCGAATCGCGACCGACGGCGCTGTCGCTTGAGCTGCGCGAAATCGATCCCGAACTTAGCCCTAGGTCAAATACGATCCGCAGGCGGGTGGCGACCTGACCATGGGAAGATCGTTCGAGGACAACGTCGAAACCCTCGATGGAATTCTGCCGGCGCTGGAACGGAATGGGGCGAGGAATCTGATCGGCGGCGAAAAATCGGAGGCCGCGTCGAAGGATCGGTTCCTGAACAGGAGCCCGGTCGACGGCAGCGGAATCTGCGATGTCCCCAGAAGCTCCGAAATCGACGTGGCGTCGGCGTCCGAGGCGGCGGAGGATGCATTTTCCGCATGGCGCGACGTTTCCGGGGCGGAACGGCGAAGGATCCTCCATTCGGTCGCCGACGCCATTGCTCGGAAAGCGGAGGAGATTGCGGTCTGCGAATGCTGGGACACCGGGCAGCCCGTCCGGTTCATGTCCAAGGCCGCGCTGCGCGGCGCCGAGAATTTCCGGTTCTTCGCGGATTTGGCGCCCGGAGCGCGCGACGGCAGGACTCTTCCGTCTCCGACGCTGATGAACCTGACGACAAGGGTTCCCATCGGGCCGGTCGGCGTGATTACGCCGTGGAATACGCCGTTCATGCTGTCCACCTGGAAGATCGCCCCGGCTCTTGCGGCCGGGTGCACCGTCGTGCACAAGCCCGCCGAGCTCTCCCCGGTCACGGCGGGCATGCTCGCGGAAATCGCCTGGGAGGCCGGCGTGCCGGGCGGCGTTCTGAACGTCGTGCACGGCTTCGGCGAGGAAGCCGGGCGGGCCCTGACCGCCGATCGCGGAATTCGCGCGATAGGATTCGTCGGCGAAAGCCGCACGGGCAGCGAAATCATGAAGCAGGGCGCGGATACGCTAAAGCGCGTTCACTTCGAGCTGGGCGGAAAGAATCCGGTGATCGTTTTCGAGGATGCCGACCTCGACCGCGCGCTGGATGCCGCCGTATTCATGATTTATTCGCTCAACGGCGAGCGATGCACGTCGTCCAGCAGGCTGCTGATCCAAAGTTCCATCGCCGAGGAGTTTCTCGGCCGCCTGGCCGAAAGAGCGAAGCGGATTCGCGTCGGGCATCCGCTCGACCCGTCGACCGAGGTCGGTCCGCTGATCGGCGACAGCCACTTCGAAAAAGTCATTTCGTATTTCGAGATCGCGAGAAGCGAAGGGGCGAGGATTCTCGCGGGCGGCGACGCGCATTCCCTGGGGCGCCCCTATGTCCTTCCGACTTTGCTCGCCGGAGTCGACCCCGGCATGAGAATCGCCCGGGAGGAGATTTTCGGGCCGGTTCTTGCGGCTATCGAATTCGATTCGGAGGAGGATGCTATTCGCATCGCCAACGACGTTCGCTACGGATTGGCCGGATACGTCTGGACGAACGACCTGACCAGGGCCCTTAGGGTAACGGACGCGCTGGAAGCGGGCATGATCTGGGTCAATTCGGAAAACGTTCGACACCTTCCGACCCCGTTCGGAGGCGTCAAGGCTAGCGGAATCGGACGCGACGGCGGCGATTGGTCGTTCGAATTCTACATGGAGCAGAAGCATATAGGATTCGCTCTGGGGCGGCATCCGATTCCAAGGCTGGGAGCATAGGGGAAATCCAGAGTGGCAATTCCTAAACCGGTTTTCGATCCGCCGTTCAATGTCGTCAGGTTCAGCCATCTGGAATGCGATGTTGTCGACCTCGAGGAAGCCGGAGAGCTTTACCGCGACGTCATCGGCCTCGCCGTGTCTTCGGAATCCCCGCGCGGCATGCATCTGCGCGGGATGGAGGAGCGAAACCATCATTCTCTCGTCCTCCGGCGCGCCCAGGCCCCCGTCGCAAGAGCCCTGGGCTTCAAAGTGCATGGCAAAGCCGACCTGGACCGCGCGGAGGAGTTTTTCGGCGCCAGGGGCCTCGAAGCGGATTGGGTGGAGCGAAGCCGCATGGGTCGCGTGCTGCGAGTTCGGGATCCGTGGGGGGTTCCGCTTGAGTTCTACGCCGAGATGGATCGCCTCCCTCCGACGCACCAGAAGTACGCCGCCTACAAGGGCGTGAAGCCGCTGCGCATCGATCACGTGAATCTATTCATGCCCGATGTCGACTCGGCCGTCGAATTCTATGCCGAAATCGGATTTCGGATTACGGAGTACACGGAGGACCCGGAATCCGGGAGGATTTGGGCGGCCTGGATGCATCGCAAGGGAAGCGTTCACGACATCGCGTTCACGAACGGGAAGGGGCCGCGCGTTCACCATATCGCCTACTGGGTGCCGTCGCCGCTCAGCATAATCGATCTTCTCGACATAATGTCGACTTCGGGGCATTTGGAAAAAATCGAGCGCGGTCCGGGCCGGCACGGGATATCGAACGCGTTCTTCCTCTACGTTCGCGATGCCGACGGGCACAGGACGGAGTTCTACTGCTCCGACTACCTGACCGTCGACCCCGAGCACGAGCCGATAAAATGGGACCTGCAGGATCCGACCAGGCAGACCCTTTGGGGCGCGCCCGCGCCGCGGACGTGGTTCGAGGAAGGAATGGAGTTCGCCGGCGTCGAGCCGGTGGATCCAGAATTTGCCGGAACGCCGATTATTGCTCCGTGAAGCAGCCGTCGATGCCGATTGCAGCCGGTAGCGGGCCGGACGCGATGCCGCGTTTACGAATTCGGCAATTGAATTCGCAGCCGATCCATGACGCAGTCCCGCCGCCTGTCGGGCAGTCGCTATTGTTCAAGGCGGACTGCCCGTGAGATCCCGGATAAGCGAACGAGATAGGCAGATTCGGCTCGGTTCGCCGGACATCGAAAGAGCGGCCGAGGATCTATTCGAGGCGGAATCGAAACGCCGCCAGATCGGGCTGCTGTCCCGGCGCCACCCGGGAATGGGCCTGGCGGACGCCTACCGCATCCAGGACAGGCTTGTCGAGCGAATCGAAAATTCGGGGAAGCGGCGGATCGGCTGGAAGATCGGGCTGACCTCGAAGGCCATGCAAAGGGCGCTGAACATCGAAATCCCCGATAGCGGCGTTCTTTTCGACAGCATGCTTTTCGAAAACGGGGCGCGAATTCCGCGAGGACGGTTCATCGAGCCTCGTGTCGAGGTCGAGATCGCCTTTGTATTCGGCAGGGGCGTGGCAGGCGCCGGGGTCGACAGGGACCAGGTTCTGGATGCGACAAGCAGCGTTGCTCCGGCTCTCGAAATCCTGGATACCCGCATAGTCCGCCAAGATCCGGAATCGGGAAAAAAGCGCCTCGTAGTCGATACGGTCGCGGACAACGCGGCCAACGCCGGGCTGGTGCTCGGCGACGCGCGCGTGGCGCCGGGCGCGGTGGACCTCCGCTGGATGGGAGCCATTCTGGAGCGCAACGGGGTCGTGGAGGAAACCGGCCTCGGCGCCGGGGTTCTTAACGATCCGGCGGAATCGGTCGCCTGGCTGGCGCGTCGCCTCGCCGAATTCGGCGGCGAAATCGGGCCGGGGGACATCGTGCTGTCGGGAAGCTTTACGCGGCCGCTCGAAGCGATGCCGGGAAGTCGGATTCGGGCGGATTTCGGAAAATTCGGCTCGGTCTCGTGCAGTTTCGAGTGAAACGAGGAATTTCTGCGCCTAGCCCCCGCGCGTATTCTTGGCGATGCCCGCTCTACTAGGAAGCTAGCGCCGACCGGACGATCTCGTCGATCTCCTCGATAAGCCCCGGCCCGCCGACGACGACCTGGCCTCCCGACGCAAGCATCGACTTCACGTCCAAATTGGCGGCATTGCCGCCTGATTCCTGAATCATGAGAAGTCCCGCCAGGCAGTCCCAGGCGTTCATGTGGAATTCCAGGAATCCAATGAAGCGACCGCACGCGGCATAGGCAAGCGAAAGCGCGCCCGAGCCGTTCTTGGTGATGGATCCTTCGCGATTCATGACGACTTCGATGATTCGCGCGATAGCCTCAGGATCGCTATGGCGGCTAAATCCCATTCCGAGTATGCCTTCGCCAAGCGATGTCGCGCGGGACGCCTCGATAGGCTCGCCGTTCAAAAACGCTCCGCCTCCGGCTCTGCAGTAAAACATCTCGTTCATATTCGGGTCGTGAATGACGCCCGCGACAATGCGGGAGCCTTCGACGCACGCCAGCACGTTCGTCCAAACGGGAATTCCGGAAACGAAATTGTTCGTGCCGTCTATGGGATCGATCACCCAGTCGTATCCCGAACTGCCTTCGGTCGGCTCGTGCTCCTCGCCGATTACGCCGTCGTCCGGAAAATGCTCGAGAATAGTTTTCCGCGCGAGAGTTTCGACGTTGCGATCCGCCTCGGTAACCCGGTCCTGGGGTCCCTTGCTTTCGACAGCGAGAGTATCGAGCCGCTCGAAGTAGCGCAGCGCTTCCTCGCCTAATTTTTCGCAAAGCCATTTGGCCAGTTTCAGGCGGCTTTCGATTGGATCTTTCAAATTTCGTCTCCGAGTTTCCGAAGGCGGGCGCCCCGAACTTCGTTCGAACCGGCCATCGCATTCCTGACATGCCGCCGTGCTTACTACATCAGGTTGAAGCCGATGCGTAGGGTTGATCGACCTTCGATCCCGCCGTCCCCGAAAAATTGGCCGGAAGGTCTTCGGCGATCCTCGATCCGGCGTCGGCGGCGCAGGCCCTTATCCGCATTCGCATTCTTTCGCCGGCAAGGCGCCCGCCCAAAACGCGGCCCATGCAAGGTCCCCTGGAAACCGAAGACGGCCGGTCTCGAATTTCGGCCGCCGGAACAATCGGCACGCCGCACTCGCGAATTCGCCTTTGCCGCGGCGCTAGGCGCACGGGCTTAGCGGCGGGGGCGCCGCGGTCACGCGGCGGGGGTCGCTCGGCGCGGCGCTGGGCGCAGGGGCTGAGCGGGGGCTCGCCGCTGATCCAGCGGCGGATTTCCTCGGCGGCCCGCCGCGCGGAGTTGCGGGCCGTAGTCGTCGACGCGCCGGCGATGTGCGGCGCCAAGGTTACGTTTGGAAGTCTCAGAAGCGGCAGATTGGGCGGCGTCGGCTCGATCGCGAACGTATCGAGCACCGCCCCCTTTAGCTTGCCCGACGCAAGCGCGGCGTAGAGCGCAACGTAGTCGACAAGCGGTCCGCGCGCCGTGTTCACAAAGGTCGCGCCTTGTTTCATGGTCGCGAACTCCTCCGTTCCGATCATGCCGACAGTGTCTTCGGTAACCCGGCAAAGAAGCACGACGACATCCGACTTCCCGAGCAGCTCCTTCAATTCAGATTTCTCGGCGCCGGCGCCGAGATGCGCGGGCAGCAGGTCGGCAAAGGGGTCGTGCACCAGTATCTTCGTACCGAAGGCAAGCATGTAGCCGGTGAAAGCCTTGCCGATGGCTCCGTAGCCGATTACGCCGATCTTCAGGTCCTGAAGTTCGTCGCCGACCATGTCGAAGCGGTAGAGATCGCCGCGATACTCCCCCTTGCGCATGGAGTCGTGGCCTTTCGTGATGTTTCTCGTTTCGGCTATGATCGCGCCGACCGTGAACTGCGCGACCGCGGTCGTATTGCGCCCGGGCGTATTGACGATCGAGACGCCGTGCCTGGCGGCGGCGGCCATGTCGACATTGACCGGGCCTCCGCGCGAAACGACGACCAGTCCGAGTTCCGGCAGCGCTTGGAAAACGGATTCGTCCAAGGGCGCGAGATGGGTAACGAGCACGTCGCTGCCCCTGGCATGCTCGGCGACCATTTCGGGAGTGCCCTGGTACTCCTTGAGACCGGAGATTCCAGATTCCGCGTAGCCGTGCACCAGCGGCTCGTCCGGCCAGGGCAAGTCCTTGCAATCGCATGCGACGCGGTCGCCGCACGCTTCGCCGATCGCTTCGGCGAAGAATTTCGAGAGCATGAACCGGTCGCCAATAATCGCCGCCTTGCAAGTCATCGCAATCGCCTTCGCATTTGGGCCTGCGCCTCCCATGTCGCGCGAAGTCCCTGCCGCGTGGAAACATAGGCTTCGAAAATCGAGTCGTAGGCGTCCGCCAGCCGGGAATCAGGGAATTCCTGCGGCTTCAGAATGGGATCCACCCAATGCCTTGTCGCATCGGAAATGTCGTCGAAAACTCCCTGGCACACGGCGGCCATCATGGCGGCCCCGGCCGCGCCCGCCTCGGCTCTTTCCAGGGTGCGAACCGGGGACCTCAGCGCCGCCGAAAGGAGCGTTCTAATTGCGACCGAGCGCGAAGCTCCTCCGACGATCCTGATTTCGCCGGGAATGTCGCCCATTGCCTCGTAGCAATCCCGCGCCGCCAGCGCCTGAGAATCGTAAACGCTTCTAACCAGGCCGAACCAGCCGACGGTCTGGTCGATTCCGGTAAAGCTCGCTCGCGCGGCAGGGTCCGTGAACGGGCCCCTCTCTCCGGCGGATGAAATGTAGGGATGGTACATCGCCCGCCCCGGCTCGGCGGCCAGCACTTTCTCGTCGATATCTGCAAGGAGCTCCTGGACGGACTTATCGACGCCTTCCGAATTTAGAAGCTCGGCCGCGATTCCGAGAATCCAGTCGATGTTCAGGGTTGCGGCCATGTTCGTCTGCATCTGCGCATAGGATTCGCCGGGGAACGGCATCGTGTAGCCCGTCCTGTCCGGGTTGAGAACGACCGCGTCGGCGTTTTCGACGAATCTCATGTGCACGCCCGTAGAGCCCATGACCGTAAGCCCCGGCTTCGATTCCCTGTCGTGAAGCCCGGCTCCGATTGCCGAGCACAGCACGTCGATGCAGCCGAGCGACACCGGCATGCCGCTCCGAAGGCCGGTCGCGGCGGCGACGCCGGGCAGCAGAGCTTTCGATTCCGCCGCGCCGTCGACGATTGGCGGCAGCAGCCTTTTCAAGTCCGCGCATCCAAGCGCTTCCAGCACATCGTCGGAATATTGCCGATCCCGATAATTCCCGAAGCAGAAAATCGCCTCCGCCGGGTCGGTTGCGCGCATGCCCGTCAAGTTCAGATACAGCCAGTCCTTGCAGTGGAACGCTGTCGCGGCGTTCGAGAGCAACTCCGGCGAGTTTCGCTTCATCCATAGGAAGTGGGTGCGCATCTGGCAGACCGTTACGCCGGACGCGGTGTTGCCGTAGATCGTGTCGATGCCTTCGCAATTCGAGATTTCCCTGGCTTCGTGCGACGCGCGGGAGTCCAGCCAAAGCCAACCGTCGTGAACGGGCTCGCCGTTCGCGTCGACGAGCCAGCTGCCGTCGCCCTGGCCGGTGACCGCCATCGCCAAGGCCCGTTCGGAGAGGCCGTCGCAGCTTTCGGCGAGTTCCGACAGAACGGCGACCGTATCGGCCCACGTTCGCCTCATGTCCTGCTCGACGCCGCCGTCGGGCAGTGTTCTATAGCGGTTTCGGCGACTGGCCGATGCAAGCTCGCGCCCGCGGAGGTCGAATGCGACCGCTTTAATGACCGATGTTCCGGCATCGACGCCGATGAGCAAATCGCGCACGATTCGAAGTCTCCGCATAATCCGACCGAACCCAGCCGAGCGCTTTGCGCTAGGACGCAGGCAGGTCAAGGCGATAGTCGGGAGCGATAAACTATCGTCTTCAGGCGATTGTCAAGCATGGCGACGAGCCGCCCGCCGGCGAGGATTGCGTTGGATTGCCTTGGCATTGCCACGAGGCAAAAATCCGAATTGCTTCGGCGACGGGCGGTGCCGGGCCGAAAATTTTCTTTACAACGGGCAGCGAAAAACCGATAAGCTGGCATCAAACGAATAGGCGGGCGGCCATTGCGATCGCGCCATCGACAAGGAGGGCAGAATGAAAAAGGGCATTTGTTTTTCGCTGGCTATAGCCGCGGCAGCCGGATTAGCCGGATGCAATTCCGGCAACCAGGACGTATTGATAAATTCTGCGGCGGGAGCCGCCCTCGGCGCGGGCGTCGGCATGGCCGTCTCCGCCGAAAAGGACAAGACGGAAGGCGCATTGGCCGGAGCGGGAGCCGGCGCAATACTTGCCGGACTCCTAACGGAGGCCAATAATCCGCAACCGCAAACGACCACTGTCGAGGCCGCGCCCTCTCCGGCTCCCGTCGGAAGCATTGGTATCGGCTCCGGCGGCGATCCGATGGCAGAAGTTCTGGCTGTGTTCGACATCGCCCTTCAAGAATCTCTGACGAGCGGCAGACAGCGGAATTGGGGTCACGGAGATTTCTCCGGCACGATCTTCCCGGGAAAGACGCGTGAGCAATTCGGTAGGATTTGCAGGCCCTACCGCTCCGCTTGGAGAAGCGCCGACGGCAGTGGAACAGACGCTTTGCTGGCTTGCCGCGGTGGAAACGGAAAATGGGAGAATACTTCCGGCTGACCCAACTCCCGGCGATCTCGATGCGTCGTCCCAAGAACGACTATTCTCGTAGTCGGGCATGAAACTTGCAGCTGCTTTCGAACTATGCCGCTGCGCCGGCCGTCACTCCTGAATGGTTCGCAGTAAGCAGTCGCCTAAGCCGCGAAGCTACCGAGCTTTGCTTGAAGCACGGCAATCAGGACCGCAGCAAGATTCACGTCGATACAATTTGCCGAGGCGGCAATACGCTTGGATACGGCGGGAGGGCTCCGCGACCGCTAGGTGTCTGGAAATATACCAATACGGGAAAGTTTCTAGGTACTCGAAAGATTTGGAAGCACTGAAAGTTCCTCTGATGTTTCTCATGCCAAATCTCCCAAGCTTCGAGCGCCGAGCGTGCGGGTCCGATCAGGGGGCTTGGTGAAGTCCGACCAGACGGCGCCAACCTTCTCCTTGACGGCACCCGCGGTCTCGAAGACCTGGCTGGCGAAGCGGCGCGATTTCAGAAACTGGAATACGGTCTCAACCGGGTTCAGCTCCGGGCTGCAGGGCGGCAGGCGCAGCAGCGTCACGCTGGCCGGGATTTCGAGTGCCCTGGAGCGATGCCAGCCGGCGCCGTCGAGAACCACCAGCGCGTGGCGGCCTTTGGGAACCGATGCTGCGATGTCCAGCAGGTGCCGGTTCATCTCGCCGGTGTTGGCCCGATCTCAGATGTGGCCGACCGCCACGCCGGCCTCCGGAAAGATGGCGGAGAGCAGGTAGCAGTATCCGAATCTGTGGTCTCGCGGGACCCGCGGGCGGGTGCCGCGCAGTCTGGCGATCGCCCGCAAGCGCCGGGACTGGTTCTTGTCCTTGCATTTGCGGGCCAGTGACATTAGGCCCTCCGCCGTGTGGTAGGTGTTCGTGATTGCGACGCTGTTCGGCATGGCTTCCTCCATGTTGCCTTGTCACTATCCGCAACATACGGGAAGGCGGCACCGACTGCACCCCGTATGTCGCCGCCACGTCTAGATGTCGATGCCCACAAAAAAGTTCTTATAATGTTCGCGAGTCTGCAATTACTTGCATTGATATTAGGAGTAAATCTTTTTTTCGACCAAAGACCGGACCGAGCTTACGATCAGGGTCTGCTCTTCACTTATCCCAAAATCCATTAGTTAGCCCGAGCGGAAGCAATCACCGCGCGGACCGGCAATTCTTGCGGCTCGGCGGACAATCCCGATAATGCCTGCCAGCGTCATTTGAAAACGAGATTCGACGGAATTGGTTCGATCTCCGCGGAAGCGTTGCGAATGGCGGACGATTTTGATGATCGCAGCTAAACGCTAAATGGCGAAACGCGCCCGCCTTCGCTTTCGGGCAAGCGGTCTAGATACTGCTGGACAAAGTCGCAGCCAACCAATTCGATATATGCCTGTATTATCGCTCGCGTAATCGGCCCGTAGAGCTCGATTTCGATACCGTTGATTCTTGAGACGGGACATGCGCATAGGCTGGTGGACGTGATAAATACTTCATCTGCGCTATATGCATCAAAAAGATCCAAATCGTCTTCCTTGAAAGGAATGCCTAGTTTCATGGCAATTTCGATTACGATAGAGCGGCTTACGCCTGCGAGCGTGAACCGGGATTTTGGCGAAAGCAATTCGCCTTGCCGAACAACAAAAATATTGCTTCCCAATCCTTCGCAAAGATTGCCGTTTACGTCGAGAAGAATCGCGAAGCTTCCGGGATTCGTCGCCTGAACTTCCCGGTCCGCCAGTACCAGATTCAGATAATTGTGGGTTTTCGCGCGGGGTGGCAGAGAATCGGGCGGCGTTCTGCGGATGGAAGGCGTTACGACCGGTATGCCGTCGCGGTAGAAGAATGCTCTATTCGCGAATGGTAGCGGCATGCACTCTACGATTACCGTGGGACCGTAATCGTTCCAATTGTCGCCTTCGACTTTGCGAATTCCCCCCGATACTCGCTGGCCGATCCAGTACTCGTCGTTTTTGGCTAGAAGGTGCTTGTTGGACTCAAGAACGTGTTCGGTGATTGACTTCATTTTTTGCAGCGTCAGACCGGAATCGAGCCTCAGAACTCGCAAACTCGAATACAGGCGACTAAGGTGTTCATCTAGCCAGAATATCCTGTGATTGAATGTACGGGCCATGTCGAACGCACCGTCCCCGTAAATGAAGCTCCTGTCGCGAAACGGCACGAGCGCCTCGCTTTCGCTTACGTACCTGCCGTTGAAATAGACGATGCGCTCGTTAGACTTCAGTGGCATGATGGCGAACACCCGAATTAGTCCGAGCTTGCGCTTCCTTATTCCCTAATGGATTTAATCCGGCAAGTTCAATATTTTTTTGGGGGGATAAATTTTCGGGATATTCCAGCCTGTGTCGGCACCATCAGGATTGAGCTGACGCGCCGGCGAATTTTCGCGCGGCGTTTCGCAGAAGCATGCTCTCGGCGCGGATTGTCGGAAAGCGCGATTGACTCGTGGTTGTCCGCGTTCGAGCTTAGGTGGCGCGGCCAAATCGAATCACTATCCGCTGCGCGGAAGGGATTTGAAGCGGTCGGGCACGAGAGAGCCTTTATCTAGTCCGCGCTCTTTCAAGTCGGTCGGCAACGCATTTCGGCAAATCAGCCCGGCAGCAGCCCGTGCTAGGGCGGGGGATGTTTGAATGCCGAAGCCTCCCTGCGCCGCTAGCCAAAAGAATCCGGGTTCCTCGGGATCCATGCCGACCACCGGAGTTTTGTCCTTCGAGAACGTACGAAGCCCCGCCCACGTTCGCTTGGGCCGTCTAATCGAAAAATCCGTCGCATTTTCTATGCGAAATATTCCGGTAGCTACATCGATTTCTTCAGGCTGCGCATCGCATGGCGCCGTGGGCGTTTCGTCTGCCGGCGAGCCGAGAAGCATGCCCGCATCGGGCTTGAAATAAAATTCTTCATCAATATCTATGGCCGCCGGCCAATGATCGACGTCGTAGTTTTTCGGCGGATCGAATACGAATGCCGTTCTTCTCTTCGGCGTCAGGCCAACCGGCGCAACGCCTGCGAGTTCGGCGATTGCGTCGCACCACGCGCCGGAAGCATTGACGAGAATCGGGGCTTCGAATCTTTCGTTTCCGGCATCGACGCGCCAAACATCTTTTATTCTTCCGATGGCGACGGCCTGTGAATTGACCGACAAAATTCCGCCGCGCAGGCGCAGCCCCGCCAAATAGCCCATGTGTACCGCGTTCACGTCGATATCTCTGGAATCCGGCTCGTGTACGCCCGCCGCAACGCTCTCCCGCCGGAGCGCGGGTATGAGCTTGCGAACCTCGATTGCGTCCAATTTCCGGATGCCGGAGCTTGCGCCGGATTCTTCGGGCATCGCGTTGCCGAGCGAAGCTAGCTGATCTTCTCGGGCGATGAACAAAGTACCGCGCGGCGAAGTAAGCGGAAATTCTCCAAAGAATTCAGGAGGCGATTCGAAAAATTCCCGGCCCGCCGATGTTAGCGTCCTTACGATTTTATTTCCGTAAAGCTCGGTAAAAAGCGCGGCCGAACGCCCGGTCGTATGATAGCCGGGCTGGCTTTCCATTTCCAAAACTACGACTTTAGCGAATTTCGCAATTTCAAATGCAGCCGACGCGCCGGCAATGCCGGCTCCGATTACAATTACGTCGCTTGTTACGGCCATTTTCGCGTCGCTTCTTTCTCTACTTCGGCGATGCGGAACCTCTCTAGGGTCCCGGATAGGAATTTACCAGTCAGGAGATACGTCGGAGTGTCAATGAACTCGGCCGATTCCATCGCGACAACGTAAAAGGCTGGATCGGGAAATTGGGAAAATTTCCTGTTGACCTCGTAAGGTGTTTTGGAGTAGCGCAGCCAACACTCCATTGATTCGTCGAACATGACGGACATCGAGAAATTTGGAATCTTGGTTCCCTGCTCGTCGGTTATTGGAGCACAGGCTCCGGTCGGATTCGCGTTGGCCGCTTAAAAGCAAGCCGCGATTACGACTTTGGATGCAATCAATCAAATATTGCCGCAAATTAATTGCGGCGATACGAAAGGAATACAGAATGAAGAGAATTATGCTTGCAGCCGTGGCTGCGATTCTGATGGCCGGCGCCGCATCGGCCGAGCGCTATGTCATGGTTACTCATACCCAAGGCACTGATCCGTTTTGGCCGGTTGTCGAAAAAGGCGCCAAGGATGCGGCCGCGGCAATAGGAGCAGATCTCGAGTATAACTTCGCGCCTAGCGGCGACATGGCCGACATGGCGAAATTGATTGAAGCGGCCACCGCGACCAATCCCGACGGTCTTGTCGTATCGCTACCCGATGCGGCCGCTCTTGGAAACGCGATCAGAGCCGCGTCGAATGCCGGAATACCGGTCATTACGATAAATTCAGGACTGGAGTCGTCCAGAGAAGTCGGTGCTCTGATGCATATCGGCCAGCCGGAAAGCCTTGCCGGCTACAAAGCAGGCGAGCGAGCGATGGCCGAAGGCGCCCAGAATCCGCTCTGTTTGAATCAGGAAGCATTCAATACCGCTCTTGTCGACCGCTGCAACGGATACTTTGAAGCGATGGGGATGGAAACCAACATGATCGACGTGTCCAATGACGTGTCGCAAATTAAAACAAGAACCGCCGCCGCGCTTCAAGCCGATGCTTCAATTGATTCAGTCCTGGCCGTTGGCCCGCATGTGTGCGAAGCGGCCGCGGAAGCGGTTGAAGAGGTTGGCGCCGATATCCATTTGTCCTGCTTCGACATGACTCCCGGAGTAATCAACCTGATCCAAGAGGGCAAGGTCCAGTATACCGTTGACCAGCAGCAGCGTCTGCAGGGCTACATGCCCATCATTGTACTGCACCTGTACAATGCCAATGCGGGCATGCTTCCGGGCTCGAATATTCCGTCCGGCCCCGGCTTCGTCGATGCGAGCAACGCGGCTTCCGTTTTGGAGCAAGCGGGCGTCAATCGCTAGCGCGGCATACGACCGATAGAAAAAAATAAGCGCGAACCCGTGAATTCGGTTCGCGTGCGACCGGCAGGATCCACTTGTTCGACAATAGCGCGAAGGCGGATCCTGCCGTCGATTGTTCGTATTCCCTCCATTTCTTAGGAAAATCAAGTTGCCGGCGGCGAAGCGTCGGAATAGCCAAGGCATGCGACCGACGGTATCATTTGCGCTAGACTTATAATCAATCAAATGAATTCTTTCCGTTGGCTGCGCATTTCAAGGAGTGGAAGCGGAGATAGAGTGATCGCGTAGTGACGGCGCGAGTCGCTTGTCGTAAAATGGGAGAGCAAAAAATGAATCAGGACGCTTCGGGTAGGAGGGAAGCCGATCGACTCAAAGCCGAAAGCGGCTTGCGGACGCTGATTCGAAGACCCGAAATTGGCTCTTTTTCGGGCATGGTAGTCATTTTGGCATTTTTGGCAATCGTCGCGGGCGATGTCGTTTTCAACCCTCTCGGCATAAAAAACAACCTTGCCATAATTTCGCAACTCGGCATCATCGCGATCGGAGCGTGCCTGCTGATGATCGCGGGAGAATTCGATTTGTCCATCGGGTCCATGATTGGTTTTGCGGGCATGTCGATGGCGATGATGATGAAGTGGGGCCTGCCTTTCGGACTAGGCGAAGCCACGCCCTTAACCGCATTTCTCCTGACACTTGCGATGACGTTGGCCATCGGATGCATTATCGGTAACATCGTCGTGCGATCGGGCCTGTCCTCGTTCATCGTTACGCTCGCATTCCTATTCATCCTGCGGGGCCTTACGGAAGTTTCTTTTCGGGAATTCAACGATGGATCGACTCAAATATCGGGCTTGCCGGATTTCAAGCAGGATGACTTCGTCGCCTACATCTTCGGCGGCGAGGCTTTCAAATGGATTTTCGAACTGCTCTACGAGATCGGCTGGAACGTCAACCGGCGCGGCGAGCAATGGGTCGGCGGCCTGGACGCGCGAGTCGCATGGTGGATCGTACTTGGGTTTATAACCTATGTCGTGCTGGCCAAGACTCAACTCGGAAACTGGATTTACGCGACGGGTGACAACAAGGAAAGCGCGAGAGCGAACGGAGTCCCGGTTAGGCAGGTTAAAATCGGCCTCTTCATGTTCACGGCCTTTTGCGCGACGATATTCGCGGCTTGCCAAGTTTTCGACACGAATACGGCCGATGCGGCGAAAGGAAACTTGAAGGAACTTGAAGCGATCGCCGCGGCAGTCGTCGGCGGGACGGTGATGACGGGCGGATTCGGATCGATCGTCGGAGTTGTTTTCGGCGCCGTTATATTCGGCCTAGTACAGAATTCCGTCTTTTACATCTCCTGGATCGACGGATCGTACTACCGGGTTTTCCTTGGCACCGTATTGCTCATCGCCGCATTTGCCAACGAGAATATTCGGAAGCGAATAACCGGAGGAATTTAGGATGGCGCCTGAGGCAAAACCGCTTATCGCGGTCGAAAGCATCGTAAAGAAATTCGGACCGTTCACGGCATTGAATGGCGTCAGCATGAATGTGATGCCGGGCGAGGTTCATGCGCTGCTGGGCGACAACGGAGCCGGAAAATCCACCTTGATCAAGATCCTCGCAGGCGTTCACCAGCCGACGTCGGGGCAAATATACGTAGAAGGCAGCCCGGTTTCTTTCCGCTCGCCGCGAGACGCCGCCGCGGCCGGAATCGGCACGGTATACCAGGATCTCGCTTTGAACCAACTTATGTCGGTAACGCGAAACTTTTTCATGGGCCGCGAAATTTTTTCGGGTCCGGCGCCTTTCGGGGTCATGAAAATCGCAGAAATGGACAAGATCACTCACGACGAGATGGTGAAAATCGGCATCGATATTTCGGATCCGACCCAGGCCGTCGGCACGATGTCCGGCGGACAGCGCCAGACGCTTGCCATTGCCAGGGCAATCTATTTCGGCGCGAAAGTCCTGATTCTCGACGAGCCGACTTCCGCGCTCGGCCAGAAGCAGCAAATGGAAGTTCTGAAAACGATCAAGCGCGTGCGCGCCTTGGGCAACATCGCGATAATTTTCATTACGCACAATGAAATCCACTCCAAGCTCGTTGCCGACAGGTTCACCTTCCTGTCGCTTGGCGAAGTCATAGGCTCGGGCACGAAGGAAGAACTTGCGGGAGACGACATTAGGCGCCTGATGGCGGGCGGCGCGGAAATGAAAGATCTCGAGCAGGAGCTTGCGACGATATAAATCCATCGTCGAGAATTCGCGGCGGCATTGAATTGACGCCGCGTATTCCGCCTTGCCGCGCGCGGACCTATGGCCGAACGAAATGATTATGGGCTGCGTCAACCGGATTTTCCGGACGATGTCGGCTCGAACTTGGCGATCGCAAGCACCATTCAATGGCGAGATCTACTTCTGGCGCGGTTTTCTCGGACGAGGATGTAGTATGTCGATGCGACGATGATACTCGTTCCGATAACGAATTGAAGAGTGATTATTTCATTGAAAACGGTAATGCCGACGAAGACCGAGATAGGAACGGAGAAGTACTGGAACGGCGCAAGCAGGCTAGCTGGAGCTAGCTTGTGGCCGTACGCTATGAGAAACTGCTGAAGGCTGGCGGCGATTCCGCACCCGATCAGCCATATCCAGGTTTCGTTGCTGGCGGGCCAATTCTGATCGCTGAAAGCGCACCAGACAGCGAACACGACGCAGCCGAAGATATTGTAGTAGGCCGAAGTCGTAACCGGCTCGTCGGTGCTTCCGAGTTTTCGGAGCAGAATGAACATCACCGCGGCAAAAAAAGGAGCCGCGACTGCGTAAATGATGCCGATTTCGAACCATCCGCTCCGTGTCGGGTCGATCAATACCAGCGCACCTGTGAGTCCAAGGAGTACGGCCGCCCATCGCCGAACGCCAATTCGCTCGCCTAATAGGAACGGCGCCAGAATCGTAACGAATACTACGAGAGTTTGGGCGAGCGCGGTAGCAATCGTAATTTCGATTGCGGCCACGGCCAGCAGCCAACACGTTATGCCAATGATACCGAAGACGCTGCGGTACGCCAGAGTGCGAGAATCAACGACCTTGAATAAGTTCCTACCTCTTTGAAACGCGGCGAATGCCAGAAGCAGCGGCAGGCTGAAGGCAAATCTAAAGAGCAGGAATACGGAAACGGAAATCTCTCCGGAAAGGTATTTGGCGACGCTTGCACTGGATACGAACAGCACGACTTCGACCAGCATGGCTGCAATGCCGCGAGAAATTTCGCTAGGCGAATTCTCGCGGGCCACTGTTCGTTCGAAAGGCATGTCGACGGAATGTCCGATCCGAATAATTCAAATTGAAATGCGTTGGTTGATTAAAACTTGTCAAGCCGAAGTTCCTCTGGCTATCTCTCGTCGCAAGCGTAAGATTCTGCAGCCGATCACTCGTTTTAGGAAGCGTGCCGAGCAAATTGCACCTCGATTGCGCGGGGTGTCGACGGGTTCAAAAAAGCACGGGATTCCGGCGATTCCTCGCGCTTTCTCGGGATTGCTTTCTTTTCCCGCTGTCGAGATCCGGTTGCCGCTGTCGGCTGTTTTGGCGCCAACGGTTTCGCCGCTCAAGCCCGAGGTCAGTTTCGGGACCGGGCCGGTATTTCAGTGTGCTCGGCTGGCTATTGATGCCGGCTAAACGGGCAACTCGCGCTTTTCGGAATTACCGCTAGGCGGGGGCTCGATGAAAACGTCGTGCGGAGGCTGTGTTGCAGTTTCGGCCCAGCAAAGCCCCGATGTCGCAATCGAACCAATTTGCGCTGTCATCGACCCGAAAGCGCGCTCGCAGTTACAAATTTTCTTGCG
The DNA here is from genome assembly GCA_002238565.1 of Albidovulum sp. bin36. GTDB lineage: Bacteria > Pseudomonadota > Alphaproteobacteria > Rhodobacterales > Rhodobacteraceae > JAPPFL01. The sequence continues at coordinate 48,970 of MPMP01000004.1, read as the reverse complement.
AATATTTCCTGAGCTCCGCTCTCGCGACTTGCCGTCGGTGAACCGCGTCCGGCCCGTCGGCCAACCTCAGGGTTCGAAGGTGCGTCCATTGGCGCGCAAGTGGAGTGTCCTGGCTAATCCCGGCGGCGCCGTGCATCTGAATAGCGTGATCGGTTACTCGAAGAGCGACTTCCGGCGCAACAACCTTGATTTTGCTAATCCAGGGCGCGGCGGCGTGATCGTCGCCCTGATCCATTTTCCAGGCCGTTTTCAGGCACAGCAGCCGCGCCATGTCGATTTCGCTTCGAGCATTCGCAATAATGTCGTAGTTTTGACCGAGCTTGGCCAGCGGTTGGCCGAAGGCCCTTCTGGAGATTGATCTTCTGCAAAGCATTTCAAGGGCGAATTCGGCTTGTCCGATGGCCCTCATGCAGTGGTGAATCCGTCCCGGACCCAATCGACCTTGAGCAATTTTGAATCCTTGGCCTTCTTCTGCGATTAAATTTTCTTTCGGCACGTGCACGCTATCGAAACGAATATGCATATGGCCGTGGGGGGCATCGTCGTGGCCGTAAACTTCCATCGGCCGAAGTTTTTCGATTCCTTCCGAACCTGCCGGAACAAGAACCATCGAGTGATTTTGATGCCGCGCTCCGCCGCTGGATGTCCGGACCATGACAATGTAGACTGAGCATCGAGGATCGCCCGCTCCCGTCGCCCACCATTTCTCGCCGTTCAGCCTGTAGCCTCCCGGTTCCGCCTCGCATGTCATTGAAATATTCGTGGCATCCGATGAAGCGACATCTGGCTCGGTCATGAGGAATGCGGAGCGAATATCGCCGTTCAGCAAAGGCGAAAGCCAATGCGCCTTTTGAAAATCATTCCCGAAGCGCCTAAGCAGCTCCATGTTTCCGGTGTCCGGGGCGTTGCAGTTGAAAACTTCCGGCGCGAGGTGGGACTTGCCCATTTCTTCGGCAAGATACGCGTATTCGACGGTTGTCAGTCCATTACCGGTCTCGCCTTCCGAAAGCCACAAGTTCCAGAGTCCGGCCCTTTTGGCTCGCGATTTCAGCGTGTCAAGAATCTCATGCTGGCGCTTCGTTAGAACCCACCGCCCGTCTTTTTCGACTTCCGAAAGGAATTCAGCGTCAAGCGGCCGAATTTCGTCTCGAATCATTGCGACAACGCGTTCGTGTAGTTCGACAAGACGTTCTGTTTTTCCCAAATTCATTGTAATTTACCGTTGTCCATGTTTCGGCGGATCGCAGGGGCGAATGCCGGATTTTCGCAAAATCAGCAGCAGGGGTACTATTTTTGACAGCTAACGAAAAGCCGCCTCGGCGCCGCCCTGAACAGGAGCGGCTGGCGCTCTTCCTGGAAAGCAGGATTCCCGGTCGCCCCGCGATAGCCGCGATCGAAAAATTCGGCGCTGGCCAGTCCAATCCTACATATTTGATCAAGTCTTCGAAAGGTCTGTTCGTCCTGCGCGCCAAGCCCCCGGGCAGACTCCTCAAATCCGCGCATCTTGTCGAGAGGGAATTCCGCGTTATGTGCGCTTTGCGCGACACTATCGTGCCGGTTCCTCGAATGCACCTGCTCGTCGAAGACGACGAATCGCCCATCGGCAGGGCATTTTTTGTCATGGAGCATGTAGAAGGCGAGGTCTTCTACGATCCTGCGCTCCCGCAAGCGTCAAAGGAGGCTCGCGCGGCAATATACGAATCCATGTGCGGGGTTCTGGCCGATCTTCACTCCGTCGACTTCCAGGACATCGGATTGGATGATTTCGGAAGGCCCGGCAACTATTTCGAACGCCAGACCATTCGCTGGACCAAGCAGTACCGGGCGAGCAAATTCAGAGACTTGCCGCAGATGGACAAGTTGATCGACTGGCTCGGAGCCAATATTCCGCCGGAAGACGGGCAGTCGTCGCTGGTTCATGGAGATTTTCGCCTGGACAACATGATCTTCGACGTCGAAAGACGTGCGGTTGCCGCGCTTATCGACTGGGAATTGTCGACGCTTGGCCATCCGATGGCGGATTTGGCGTATCAATGCATGCAGTGGCGACTGTCGAAGTCTAGCTCGTTGCGCGGTCTGGGAGGAGTCGATCGCGCTTCGCTAGGAATCCCGAGCGAAAAAGAGTACGTGTCGATGTACTGCGCGCGGCGAAGCATCGACAATCCTAAAAGCTGGACGTTTTTTCTGGCGTTCGCGTTTTTCAGGTTCGCGGCAATTCTGGAAGGCGTTGCGAGGCGAGCTCTCGACGGGAACGCTTCCAATCCAGACACTGCGCGAGCCTACGGCGAAATGGTGCCGGCATTGACCGACCTTGCAATTGAATTGATCGATGGAGAAACGACTTGAGTAAAATCGCCGCCGAAGTTCGAGATGGAATCCAGATCATTGCCATAAGCAATCCGCCGGTCAACGCGTTGTCGCACGAAGTCCGCTCCGGACTGGTAGAGGCGGTCGAGCGTGCCGGAAGCCGCCGGGATGTCGCCGCGATCGTGATTTACGGTGAGGGGCGAACTTTTCCGGCTGGCGCGGATATCCGCGAATTCGGAACTCCTCCGGTGGCCCCTTGGCTGCCGGAGGTTTGCAACAGGATAGAAGCGGTGGAAAAGCCGCTGGTCGCTGCGATTCACGGCACTGCGCTAGGTGGCGGCCTAGAGGTCGCATTGGCATCGCATTACAGGATCGCCGATTCCAAAGCGCGACTTGGGTTTCCCGAAGTTAATCTGGGAATACCGCCGGGAGCGGGCGGAACGCAGCGGACGCCTAGGCTGTGCGGAGTGGAACATGCTCTCGACCTGATGCTTTCCGGCAAGCCGATTGGCGCCGCGTCGGCGGCGGAAATCGGACTAGTGGACAAGGTCGTAGACGATGGCTTGGTGGCCGCGGCGATAGCTTTTGTTCGCGAGCTAGCCAGGGACGCGGCGCCGGTACGCAGGTCGCGAGACGCTGGTCGGGAACTGCTGGATGGGATCAAGGCCGCAGCGTCGATTCGCAAACGCAAGGATCGTTTGGAGGCGCAGTCTCGAGTGTTGCCGGCTCCCGCGCGAATTGTCGAATGCGTCGAAGCCGCCGTAAATCTGGATTTCGAGGACGGCCTGGCGACAGAGAGGCGGCTGTTCAGCGATTGCCTCGCGTCGCCCCAGTCGTCGGCGCTGCGGCATGTATTTTTTGCCGAGCGCAAGGCTTCTAAATTTCCTGAATTGAGTACGGGCTCGGCTCATTCGATTCGAGAAGCGGGGATAGTGGGCGGCGGGACCATGGGCAGCGCGATCGCGGCCGCCTGCCTCCAATCGGGATTGAAAGTTGTTCTAGTTGAGCGCAGCGAAGCGCAGCTTGAAAAAGCGGCCGGAATTATCGAGCGTATATTCTCCGAATCGATTTCTAGAGGCAAATTGACCGAGCCGCGAAAAACCGAATTGCTTTCGTCTCTCGAGATGTCTGTCGAATGCGGATCGCTGGGCAAGTCCGATATCATTGTCGAAGCGGTCTTCGAAGATTTCGCTGTCAAGCGGCGGGTCGTCGCAGAAATGGAAGCCGTCGCCAAGCGGGACGCAGTCCTGGCATCCAATACGTCCTACCTCGATATAGACGAACTCGGCCGAGCGCTTGCCAAGCCCGAGAAATTCGTCGGGCTGCATTTCTTTGCGCCTGCCAACATCATGAAACTTCTCGAGGTCGTCGTAGGCGACCGGACATCGCCGGACGCGGTCGCGACATGCGTAGGGCTTGCGAAAAAACTCGGGAAAATTCCCGTACGCTCGGGCGTTTGCGACGGATTCATCGGCAACAGGATCGGAGCCGCCTATCGAGAGGCGTGCGACCAAATGCTATTGGACGGCGCGACGCCCTACCTGATTGACGAAGCCATGCGGGATTTCGGCATGCGGATGGGACCGTTCGAGTCCATGGACCTGTCCGGGCTCGATATTTCATGGCCTCGGCGCAAGCGTCTTAAATCCGTCAGAGACCGCCGTCTTCGCTATTGCAGGCTAGCCGACGCGCTGTGCGAGTTGACGCGCTTCGGCCGAAAGTCCGGACGAGGATTCTACCTTTACGATGACATAGGGCGACCGCGACCGGACGGCGACGTTTTGTCGCTGCTTGAAGACATCCGGGCCGAAGCAGGTTGTCAGGGCCGCCCGTTCGAATTTTCGGAAATCCAGAATCGCGCCCACGCGGCCATGGTCAACGAGGCGTCGAAAGTCATCGAGGAGGGAATCGCCTGCCGTCCGTCCGATATCGACGTAGTAGAAATTCACGGCTACGGGTACCCGAGATGGCGCGGCGGCCCCATGAAATATGCCGACGACCTAGGGCTGGAATCGATTCTGTCGAACATTCGGATCTTCGGCGAGACGGACCCATTGTTTTGGGTGCCGTCGCCGCTGCTGGCGAAACTTGCGGATAGGGGATCCGCATTCAGCGACCTAAATTAGTTCGCAAGCCGATTCTCTGGCTGCAGTCGTATCAATTTGAGCGATTGCAAATCACAGGGAGGCAACAAGATTGCGACGCGTTCGCCGTGCCGTCCCGATTTGATCGAGGCGCTGAAGGTCGGATTCCACTGTCGAGAGTTAAAGGCATTCGCGAAAAATCCCGGAAGGCGTTGGACCTATTGCCTCTTCGGGGACGGCGAAAGTTCCAAATTGCGCGAATCATGTCGATTCGCTGCGAAATTCTCGACAAGCCATAGGATTATTGCCGCCGTCGGAGGCTCGCTCCCCGAGCGGCATCGGCATATTGACTTGCTAGCGGTAGCAAGTACAGATTACACAGGCGCCGCGCGGCATTCAAGGAATGCGAATTGCGATGCCGGCGCGCAGAATTCAGCGACGAGGGACACTGGATGCAACTCAGCAGAGACGAACTAAGAACCGCTTTCAAGCGGATGTGCCTGATTAGGCAATTCGAAGACGCCGTTCACGACGAGTTTTCGGCCGGCAACATTCCCGGATTCGTCCATCTATACGCGGGCGAAGAAGCCTCCGCGGTGGGCATTTGCTCGCATCTCGACGATCGCGACGCGATCGCTTCGACGCATAGGGGGCACGGCCACTGCATCGCCAAGGGGTGCGACCCAAAGGGCATGATGCTGGAGATTTTCGGCAAGAAGGACGGCCTTTGCGGCGGCAAGGGCGGGTCAATGCATATCGCCGACCTGTCGAAGGGCATGATGGGAGCGAATGGCATCGTGGGCGGCGGGCCGCCGCTGATTTGCGGCGCGGCTCTGACGGCGAAATACCGCGATACCGGCGGCGTCGCGGTTGCCTTCGTCGGCGACGGAGCTTCGAACCAGGGAACAACCTTTGAAAGCTACAATCTCGCGAAAGTCTGGGATTTGCCGGTGGTTTTCGTAGTCGAGGACAATAGGTACGCTGAATCGACCGCGAGCGACTGGTCCGTAGGCGGCAGCCAGGTTGGACGCGCGAATGGATTCGGCATGCCGGGCGTGGAAGTTGACGGGCACGATTTTTTCGCCGTCTGGGACGCGGCGCGCCAAGCCGTGGAGCGCGCGCGCGACGGCAGCGGCCCGAGTCTGCTGCACGTAAAACTCTACCGGTACTACGGGCACTTCGAAGGCGACGCCTCGACGTACAAGGCTCCGGGCGAGGTCGAGCAGGTTAAGCAGCGCCTGGATGCATTGGATATGTTCAAACAAAGGGTCGTGGAAACGAGCCTGCTAGATTCCGAGGAGCTGAAGAGCATAGAACAGGAAGCCGAGAAGTTCATCGCCGATTGCGTCGCCGCCGCTTCGACGGCGGATGCTCCGGCGAGAGACGATCTCATGACGGACGTCTACGTCGACTACAAATTCTAGGGAGGGACTCATGCCGACAAAGAGTTTCAGGGAAGCCATCAACGAGGGTCTGCGCCAGGAAATGGAGCGCGACGACAGCGTTATCATCATGGGCGAAGACATCGCCGGAGGCATGGGATCGCCCGGCGAGGACGACGCATGGGGCGGGCCGATGGGCGTTACCAAGGGATTGATGCCTCAATTCGGGCGCGAGCGAGTTCTGGACACGCCGATTTCCGAGAGCGCGTTCATCGGCTGCGCGGCCGGCGCCGCGGTAACCGGTCTTCGGCCCGTGGCCGAGCTGATGTTCGTCGACTTCATGGGAGTCTGCTTCGATCAGATTTTCAACCAGGCCGCTAAATTCCGCTATATGTTCGGCGGCAAGGCGACGACTCCGCTGGTCATTCGAACCATGTACGGCGCCGGTTTCCGCGCCGCATCACAGCATAGCCAGTGCCTGTATCCGCTTTTTACGCATATTCCGGGATTGAAGGTTGCGATCCCGTCCAACCCGTACGAGGCCAAGGGACTGCTGATACAAGCTATCAGGGACGACGATCCGGTCGTCTTTTTCGAGCACAAGGTGATGTACGACGATGAAGCGGACGTGCCCGACGAGATCTATACGATTCCGTTCGGCGAAGCGAACGTGTCGCGAGAAGGCGACGACGCGACGGTCATCGCGTTCGGTCGCATGGTGAATTTGGCCAACGAAGCCGCAGACAGGCTCAAGGAGTCCGGAATTACGGTGACCGTCGTCGACCCGAGGACAACGTCGCCTCTCGATAAGGAGACGATTCTTGAAACCGCTTCGGAAACGGGCAGGGTCGTCGTCGTCGACGAGGCGCATCCGCGCTGCAATCTTGCGACCGACATTTCCGCATTGATCTGCGAAAACTGCTTCGACGATCTCAAGGCGCCGATCAAGCAGATTTGCGGGCATCACGCTCCGGTTCCGTTTTCGCCGGCGCTGGAAGACCTGTACATACCTAAAGTCGAGTCGATCGAGGCGGCGGTTAGAGAGCTTGTCGGGAAGGGCCACTGAGTTTCGGCCGATTTGGCAAGGCGAAACGGAATTCAAATCGAGGAGGGTTGGTTTATGCGAGATATTCGTCCGATCGTCATGCCGAAGTGGGGCTTGGCAATGACGGAAGGCACCGTATTGGAATGGCAGGCAAGCGTTGGCGACGATGTCAGCGAGGGCCAGGAGATTCTAGATATCGAAACATCGAAAATCGTCAATTCCCACGAAAGCCCGGTTGCGGGACCGTTTCGCAGGATCGTCGTCGAGCAGGGGGAGACCGTCCCGGTTGGGGCGCTGCTCGGCGTATGCGCCCCCGACAGCGTTTCCGACGAGGAGGTCGAAGCCTACGTTTCCGAATTTCTCGATAATTTCGACTGGGAAGCCGCTTCCGAAGATTCGGGACCCGAGCCTGAATTCGCCGATACGAGCCTGGGACGACTCAGATACTTGCGGCAGGGCGACGGGGATGGCGAGCCGGTTATCCTTGTGCATGGCTTCGGCGGCGACTGCATGGGCTGGATGTTCAACCAGAGCGCGCTGGCCGAAGAGTTTACGACATACGCGATCGACCTTCCCGGCCATGGCGGATCCGAAAAGAATGTCGGCGACGGAACCGTGTCGTTTCTTGCGGAATCGCTCGCCGCCTTTACGGAGGCCGTCGGCATCGACCGCGCGCACCTGGTCGGGCATTCTCTTGGGGGAGCGGCGGTCGCGGCGCTCGCGCTCCTCCGGCCCGGCATCGCGGCGTCGCTAACGCTAATCGCGCCCGCCGGCTTCGGCGAAGAGATCAACATCGAGTTCATAGACGGCTTTATAAAGCAAAAGCGCATGCGCAAGCTTCGCTCGGTCCTTGAAACGCTCGTCGCCGACCCTGCGCTGATAACGGACGACATGGTGGAAGACGTCAACAAGTTCAAAAGGCTTGAAGGCGCGTCCGAAGCGCTGGAGGCGTTGCGGAACGGCGCGTTCGCGGACGGCGTCCAGCAATATCTCCTCAACCGGAAACTAGGCGAATTCGACGCTCCGATGCAGATAATCTGGGGCCGCAGCGATAGGATTCTGCCGGTCGCCCACGGCGAGTCGCTTGCCGAAGGCGCCAAGGCGATAATTTTGGACGAGGTCGGCCACATGCCGCACATGGAAAAGTCCGGCGAAGTCAACGAGGCGATTCTCTCGTTCATTCGGTGAGTTCTTAGGTTTCGGCCCCGTAGGAAGGAAAAGACTCGACCATCGTTCGAAGCGAATCCAGGTCGCGCTCCGGGCGGCAAGACAATTGTTCCAATGGCAGATACAGTTACGCCGGAGCGACGCAGCGAAATCATGTCCAGGATCAAGTCCAAGGGCATGAAGCCGGAAATGCATGTGCGGCGGCTAGTTCACTCGCTCGGCTACAGATACCGCCTTCACCGGAAAAACCTTCCGGGGCGCCCCGACCTTGTCTTCGGGCCGAGGAAAAAAGTGATTTTCGTTCACGGCTGCTTCTGGCACATGCACCCCGACCCCGAATGCAAGCTCGCGACTCTGCCGAAGTCCAATACCGACTACTGGCTGCCGAAGCTGAAGCGCAACTTGGAGCGCGATGCCGAAAACTACCAGGCGCTGCGAGTTCTCGGATGGGAGGTTCTAACCATCTGGGAGTGCGAAATCCGCAAGAATGCCGATCTTGAACGTCGAATCGTTGAATTCCTAGACGGCGTTCCGGCGAATTAGCGGCGGTTCACCGCCCGCGTCCGCTCCTCCGGGAGACGGTTCCGGGTCGATTGGGCAGTGCCAGTTCCGGACTCTTCCTCGGATTCCGATAGACGATTTTCCCTTTCGATACCACTAGGACCCTTTCGGCGCGCAAGCGAAGGGCGTCGACCGGGTCGTTCGCGTCCAAGGCGACGAAGCTCGCCTGGCAGCCCGGCTCGAGGCCGTAGCCGTCCAAGCGCAGTATGGCGGCATTTTCGGAGGTAACCATGTCGAAGCATTTCCGCATGTCTGCGGAGCTAGTCATCTGCGCGACATGGAGTCCCATAAAGGCGACGTCGAGCATGTCGGCGGTTCCTAGCGAATACCAGGGATCGAGGCAGCAATCCTGGCCCCACCCGACCCGAATGCCGTAGCCGATCATTTCCGGCACCCGCGTCAGCCCACGGCGTTTCGGGTAGGTGTCGTGCCGCCCCTGGATGGCGATGTTGATCAGCGGATTGGCGATAGCGGAAACTTCCGCCTCCGCCATCAAAGGCAGAAGCTTGGACACGTAGTAGTTGTCCATCGAGTGCATCGATGTCAGGTGGGACCCGGCGACTCTGCCGTTGAGACCGAGCCGATTGGTTTCGAATACGAGCTGCTCGATATGCCTCGACATCGGATCGTCGGTTTCGTCGCAGTGGAGGTCGACAAGCAGGCCGCGCTCGGCGGCGATTTCGCACAGGTCCGTCACGGACCTTCGCCCGTCGTCCATTGTTCGTTCAAAGTGGGGAATGCCGCCGACGACATCGACGCCCCTGTCGAGCGCGCGCAGCAGCAGGTCGCGCGCGCCGGGGCTTCGGTATAGGCCGTCCTGAGGGAACGCGACTAGCTGCAGGTCCAAATAGCTTGAAACTCTTTTCCTGACCTCGAGGAGCGCTTCCACCGCGATAAGCCGCTCGTCGCAAACATCGACGTGCGACCGGATGGCCAGCAGGCCCATTGACACCGCCCAGTCGCAGTATTCGATCGCCCTCTCGACAACCTCATCAAAAGTCATGACTTTCTTGAGTTCGCCCCACAGCGCGATGCCTTCAAGCAGCGTTCCCGACTTGTTGATCCTAGGCAGCCCGTACGAGAGCGTAGCGTCCATATGGAAGTGCGGGTCGACGAAAGGAGGAGATAAAAGGAATCCCGACAGGTCGACAGTTTCCTTCGCATCCGCGCCAATTCCCTTTTCCACTGCGGCAATCCTGCCGTCCTTTACCGCAATGTCGGCAATTTCGCCGTTCGGCAGCGTTCCGCCTGCGATCAGGAGGTCGTGCATCGCTTGCCCTTTCCTAGCGCCGGTCCGATCCGGGAGTCCAAGAGCTCTCGTCGACAGACGCGCACATCAGCGCTTTCGCTCCACTAGCTGCAGTTAACGCGCCTGCCCGAGGCTGAATCAGATTTTTCAGCGATCGCCCGCGCCAATCGATTCAGAAGGCATATTCCGGGGCATCGGCCCGCGTGTCAACAGCCATGGGCCGAATCCGGCCGATCCGCCGACTCTCCGGGCTGGACGAATCGGAGCGTAGCGTGTCGTATAGGCGACGGCGGCTGAATCGGTCGCGCGGACGGACTGGAGTTTTATAGATATGTGGCGAGCGATTTCGATATTTTTTTTCGGCGGGGTTTTGGGAACGGCATTCGGAGTCGCGGTTGGATTTTTCGCGTTTCCGTATGTCTTTCCTCCGCCGCCGGCCATGGAGAGCGCGTCCGCCGGCGAATCGGCCAGGGTGGTTGCGAGCGGCGAGTTCATTCATGCCAACCCGTCCGATCCCGTTCACTACGGGAAGGGAGGCGTCAAGGTTTTCGAAAATTTCGTTTTCCTGGAGGAGGACTTCGAAGTCGGACCGGGACCCGCGTTCCACGTCCTATTGGTTCCCGAGAGCGAGATTCGCACGTCGTCGATCGTCGACAGCTCCATGTACGTCGACCTCGGAGCGCTGAGAGCGTTCAAAGGAAGTCAAAACTACACGATTCCCGAAGGCGTCGATCTGAACAACTACCCAAGCGTCGTCATTTGGTGCGAGAGGTTCAACGTATTGATTTCGCCAGCCGATCTCCAGTTCGAATCCTAACCGCGCAGCGCTTCTTCGGAAGTTATCCGCCGCGGCCTTTTCGAACGCCCAGGGTCTGAGCAACCACATTAAATGAAGCAATAGGCGGTTCCCTCGTTCACGGTTTTTCTCTGAAACTCTTTGCGGGCTTTGGGCACACTTTCCCCTGGTCGCCGGCGCCCGATCCATGGGCCGCAGGGTACTCCGGTCCCGGCAACAGCGCCACCTCACTCCACCGTCCCGGAAACCGTCAGTCACACGCGAGTTTCATGCTCCGGGGTAAGTAAACGCAGAAAATCATGAAGGTTTTAGGGAACCCCGGGCAGGTTCCGCCTCAGACGCGAACGCGCGATCGCTGATTCGTCCGCGACCGCCGAGGGCGGCTCCTGGCCGCGCTGCCGTTCGTGGCGGCGGCGCGGACCCTGCCATGCAGGGACGAGTGGATCGGGTGGAGCGCGGCGGAGGCATCCGCCCGGACTCGCGTCATCCTCTTCCCGGGGACAAGCCGTGGAAATCCGGGCGATAGCCTCGCCTGGAACGGGTGCCGCCGAGACCATGAAATTAATATTGCGGTTCGCCTGTTCGAGGCACTCGGTGTTCCGCAATTAGTACGGCGAGGGCGAATCACCCGGATCTTTCGACTCGGGCGGGCGGGCGCGAAGCGGGTCGAAGCCTAGAGCCTTCTTCCCCTCTTCGATCAGAAAACTTCTAAAGCTCGGAATCGGGCAGTGGACGGAAGCGTCCGCTCGTTCCTGCAGCGCTCCCCGGTGCGTCAAGTGGTCGTAAAAGCTGTCCACAGTCATACCGGCCGGAAGGCTCGCGTCCGGATGCTCGGCGGCGAGCTTCGCGAGGAGCCGCTTGAGTTTGAAGCGCGACGACTGCTCGCCCATCTTCCCGAGCGCCATTGCAATTAGCGGCGTAGCATCCTCCATCTCATTGCTCTGCTGAGCGCGGTAGTAGCGCAGGCGGCTCTCAGCCGCTCGCTTCGCGGCGGCGCTCCACGAGACGCGCCCGAGATCTCCGTCGGCGGCAAGCGCCTCTTCGCCCAAAGCCTGCAGCGCGAAGTGCAGGTGCCGGGGCCAGCCCTCGGCGCCGGCGGCGAGCTCCGCAAGAAAGGGCTCGCTCCCGTCGGCCCGGAGGCCGAAGCGCCTGCAGAATCCGCGCATGAGCTCGTCGGTCTCCTCGACCGAAAGGCGCCCGACCTCGTATAGCTTTAGCCCGCGCGTCAGACCCATCTTCTGCGCGCGGTCCTGCGTGTCACCGAGCCCGGCTAGGACCAGAGTCAGCGGCAGCCCTTTCGTCGCTTCGTGAATCGTCTGAACGAAGTAGGCGGCCGGGGTGCGATCTCCCGGCGGCAATCGCTGCGCCTCGTCGATCGCGACGATCAGCGGGAAATTCCAGGGCGACGCCTGCGTGGAATCGGGGCCGGTCCAGCCGCTCACCCACTCCGCGAAAGCGCTCATCGTCGGCACCGGCGCCCCCTGCGCGCGGTCGCGGTCCAAGCCGCCGTCGACACCGGATCCCAGGAGCTTCAACGCGCCGCCGGCGCTCAGCTCGCGCCGGGCTGATTCGAAAAGCCGCTCCGCCTCCCGATGATTGACCGCCGATGCCAGCGACCGGTAGACGGCGGAGATATCCGCGAAGTGGACGGAGTTCAGAAGCAGGATTCGTGGCGCTCCCGCGCCGCGAGAAGCGCCGCACCTAGCGGCCAGCTCGGCGAGGATCGAGCTTTTTCCGGCGCCGGGCGCGCCATGGAGGATGCGGGTCGCCTTCGGCTCGCCATGGCTCGCCGCTCCGGGTTTCCACGCGCGCCGGGCCGCCGCCTCGATATCCGCGATGGCCTCCGTCCTGCCGACGAAGACCGGCGGCGGCGACCACTCGCCGGCGGCGACGAAGTCCCGGAGTCCGTCGCCATCGAATAATGCCGTCGCCACGTTCGTTCTCCTTTTCCGCGGTGCGCCGCGACTCTAGCGGCGACTTGCCCTTCCGTCCAACGAAACCGGAAAGCCGGCGCGGAACGCTCTCGCCTGCTGCGTTGTTGCGGACTCCTTCAGCGCGGTATTCGGCTCGCGGTCGGCCGCAAGGATCGTACCCGCGAATGCCGGCCCATTCTAGGACTAGCCGGAAGACGTACCGGTAGTCGCGGAAATCGGAACGGCTGGAGAACTCGCGTTTCGCGGAAACGGCGGCATCCCGAAGCGGGCCGAGCCACTTTGGCGCAGACGATCTTCGCAGCTTGGAAATTTTCACCAGAACGTAGAACCCGGATACGGTCCTGCTCGGCCACTCGCTAAGCCGAGCGCCGACTGCGCACGGTCGGCAGCGGAGTCGATGATCGCGCGCGCCTTCGGCTTACACTGAAATCGGAAGAATGCCATCGAGGCATGGACCGAGCCCGGCATCCCGGCTCCGGAAGCCGGCGGCTAGGCGAATTTAGCTGATATGGCGGCGGATTCGGCTTGAGCTCGGCATTTGCTTAGCGAACGAAAATAGAAATGCAAAAGACCTCCGTCGCGGCGTGCGCCGTCACGCAAGCATAGCGACGCCGGCAATGACCAGTGCCAAGCCGGCGACTTGGCCCCGAGATATTCGCTCGCGCAGGATAAGGCACGCAAGAATCACGGTGACAACGCAAAATGCCGACGACACGACGGCTGTATACTCGGGGTTGGCGGTTGAGCCTCCAGCGAGAAGAAACGCAATCCCTGCAGCGTCCAGAACGCCATGGCCGAAGACCATGGCGCGCACGCCGGTCGGAAAGGCAAGTCGCCGCCGTCGCAGCAGCAATAACGCTGAAACGAGAAGGAGTCCCGCCGCCCTGCCTAGCCAAAGCGTGTCGAATTCATTCGAGATTGCCGCGCTTTCCTGTCCGGTTACGATTGCGAGCGCGTAGACTGCGCTTGCGCCGATCGATAGAGCGAGCACGCGCCCCGTGGCGTGCGGCGAACGAAGAGTCTTGGACTTGCGGCGCGGATCGGGCTTCGGTTCCCCGGACATTGCGCAGATCGCTACGACACCGCCGACGACTGCCGCCATGGCGGCCGCCTCCTGGAAGCCGGGAACTCTGCCCGCTGCGGTCGCATAGGCGACGACGAGAACCGGATTCGCTCCCATGATTGGCGCCACGACCGAAACGGGACCAAGCGCGAGAGCGGAAAAGAACAGCAGCAGCGAAATCGCCAGGCTGACGCCGTGGGCGAATATCAGAAGCAATTCTTCCAATCGGCTCGGCGGCGGCGCGCCGGACGATAAACCGTAGATGGTTAGCCCGACGGCGCCGACGACAAGCATTCCGAACAGAGCCCTGTCCGCCCCGATTCTCGACGAGGTCCTGCTTGCGAGGAAGTCGGCGACCCCGAGCGAAAGCGCGCTCAGCAAACCGAAAAGGACTGCGGCCATCCGGAAAGGCTTTCAAGTCCGGCGGCAATAGCTGCAGGACGGGCTCGCGTCAGTTGGCATCCGCCTCCGTACCGCCAGCTTCATGCCACCAGAAGTCCAATTCTCCCAGAGCGAAAGGCGGGATCGGGTCGGGGCGCTTGAAGTGATTCCGATAGGCGACTCTGTGCGTCGCACCGTAGAACTGCGGAACCCAAATGTGCATTGCCCTGAGCGACCTGTCGAGGGCCTTGACCGCGACGGTCAGTTCCTCGCGAGTCGTCGCTTCGGTTGCGCGTCCGATCAACTGGTCGATAGCGGCGTTCGAGACTCCGGCGATATTGTAGGTTCCGGTCCTATCCGCCGATTTGCTTCCGAACATCGATGTCAGATCGGCTCCGGGTGTCAGCGACATGATGTACCGCCTCGTCGTGATATCGAAGTCGAAGGTTTTTTCTCTTTCCTGCCCCTGAGCGTAGTCGACGTTTTCGATCGAAGCGTCGACTCCGATCAGCTTCAGGGTTTCGACGTAGGGCAGGGCGATTCGCTCGGCTGACGGGTTGGCGATGAGAAACTTGACCACCAGCGTTTCGCCTTGATCGTTTTTTCTGATTCCGCCCGTGATCGGCCAGCCGGCTTCGTCCAGCAGAGCGTTTGCCTTGCGGATCATGTTGCGATCCACACGCTCGGGCTTCGCGACGGGAGGAACGTAGGCGGGCTCCGTGAATACGGTTTCTGGAAGGTGCTCCCGGAGCGGCTCCAGGAGAGCCAGTTCATCCGGTCCCGGCAATCCCGAAGCCTGCAATTCCGAATTCTCCCAGAAGCTGTCGGTGCGAGTGTACGCGCCGTGGAATAGAGTTTCGTTGGACCACTCGAAGTTGAACGCCAGCGCTATCGCCTGCCGTACCCGGGGATCTTGAAACTTGTCTCTTCGGAGGTTGAAAAAGTACCCTTGCGTGCCGGCGGGCTGACCGTCGGGGATCTCCTCGACGACAACGGAGCCGTCCTGAACGCCGGGGAAGTCGTAGCCGGTCGCCCAAAGCTTGGAATAGTATTCCTGCCGAAATTCGTATTCGCCTGCTTTGAATCCTTCGAACGCCGCCGTGTAGTCGGCGAAGTATTCAACGATGATCCGATCGAAATTATGCCTGCCGGCGTTAATGGGAAGCGATTTTCCCCAGTAGTCTTCGTTTCGCCGATACACGGCCTGGCGGCCGGGGCTACTGGAGTCCAGGACATAGGGGCCGGACGCGAGAATCGGATCGAGAGAGCCCTCGGCGAAATCTCTATCGTCGAAATGGCTCCTTGAAAAAATCGGCATGCCCGCGACCACCGATGGAAGATCCTTGGTCGCAACGCCATCCTTGAACTTGAACAAGACCAAATGCGAATCCAAAGCTTCGGCATATTCCACGTCCTGGAATTGGAGGCTGACCCATGGAGCGCCGTCGTTGACGAGTGTTTCGAAGGAGAAAACCACGTCATCGGCGGTTACAGGATCGCCATTCGAGAATTTAGCTTCCGGGCGCATGATGAACGTCGCCCATTGCCGATCACGCGGGTAGACGATGGAGTCCGCGACGAGTCCGTACATCGCGTCGGGTTCGTCGGCGCTGCCCTCCATGAGAGATTCAAACGCAAGCGTCGAATTGTTTTCCGCATCTCCCGCAACGATGTACGGGTTGAAGCTATCGAATGTCCCGAATCCCCAAGTCGAAATCGAGCCGCCCTTCGGCGCATCGGGGTTGACGTAGCCGAAATGCTGAAAATCGACTGCGTACTTCAGCTCCCCGAAATTCGATATTCCATGAGACCTGATGATATCCGCTTCCGTTTCCGATTCCACCGAGTAGGGCAGATCTGCGATCGGCATCCCGATTTCCCCGAGCGGATCGAACGCTTCCGCAGCGGCGGAGCCGGACAGCGCCGCGATTGCGGCGACGAGCAGCGAAGACACCGCCCGCGCGCCTTTTGGCCTATCGAAATCGCTGTCGAAAATTGTTCTGGTCAGTTTCATCTCTTCACCTATAACTAGTCACGTTCCAATTTCCATCTTTTTCCGGTGGGACTTGGATTTACAAGTCGAGATTCGACCGTCGCGGGACCGGTCGGCATCTTTTGGGCGGAATTCGGGGGCGTGAAGCCGAAGGCGCCCGGCTACGGCGTCTTCAGCTTGGTCGAAGCCGCCGCCGGGCCGGCCTCCCGCGTCTCCAATACGTTCCAGCCCTGCATGCGCGCCGTCTCCGGCATCGTCCTCAGGTTCGCCCGGGCCACCGCGCCGGCCACGCTTCGGCAGCAGCCGGAAATCTTCTGCCGGATCTTGTACAGCCGCAGAACGCGCTCCGCCGGGTTGCTGGTTGCCGGAACCGAGGGGTCGCGCGCGAAGCGCAGCGCCTCCTGCCTGAAGTCCCGCATGCGGAACGCGAGATTGCGGCCCTTGCGCCGTCGCCGCCGAGGTGTGGGTCAGATTTGTTTTCAGGCCGCTTTTTCTACTCCGCCCAGCACTCTCGAAAGCCGTTGGAGTGCAGAATTCGAGGGTACAACGCAATAAATGGGTGCGGATCAAATTTCTTGTAGACGGTGAAATTGCGATTCGATGCCGCAAGTTGAATAACCGAATTCCGAACATGTCACGGTGGCAAGCGGCGAATTGATAACGAAATTTATACGGCAACCGGCATCGTCAGTGCCGAGCGGCAAGATTTTCAAGAAATCTAAGCCGCACCCGCAATAATAGGTCCTAATTGGCTCCCTTGATGCTCTACTAGAACGTCGCTGAATCTACGCTCAAGAATAAATTTGGTTCATACCCTGTGGCTGGTCGAATCTTGAGTACTATATCGGATCGCCTAAAAGTATTCGCTGTCCGTGCCTTTGTCTCATGAAAGATAGTTTCGCAGGCAAAGTTACAAAGGCTGCGATCCGCCGGGAAAATTAGGACTAGCATGCAAAAAGACAACCGGCGGGCATTGAATTTTTTTTGCGTCCAGCGGTTTAAGGAACAATTCCTGGCGCTATTCTACGCAATATCCACTATGTTGCCATTCACCGGCATCGGTTGCTATCACCTTGCCAAATCTACGATTGCCGAAGTGCGACAGATTGCAAGCAAATCGTTCCGCTGAAAAATTGGATTGCGCAAGTTAGCGACCTTCTACGCTTTAGCTGCCGAAAAAGATGGTCGTTTGAAAAATTTGTTTTCAGTTGACTGACGGGAGATTGCTTCGTGTCCTCATGTCTACCGATAAATATCGATGATCTTCTTCGCAATCGCGGAATTGAATCGGAGCGCGTCGAATTCAAGGCCGAGTGGAATCCCGAGGCAGTCGGGATGCAATTTCTCCGAACAATATGCGCCTACGCAAACGATCTTCATAATTTGAACGGCGGCTACATTGTGCTCGGAGTGGGCGAACAAGAAGGTCGGACCGACCTTCCGCCTATCGGACTTCCCAAGGAAAGTTTGGATGTTGCGCAGAAGTGGATTCGCGAGCATTGCAATCAAATCGATCCAACTTATCAACCTGTGATTTCACCGGAAAAGATTGGCGAGAAGGACATTTTAGTGATTTGGGCGCCTGGAAGCGAAAATCGTCCCCATCGCGCGCCAAGCGGAATCAAGGGCAAGTCTCCAAGATTTTGGGTAAGGATAGGGTCGGAGACGGTCGATGCAGAGGTGCGCGGAAATCTATTGACGCAATTGATGGCGCAAACCGCGCGCGTGCCGTGGGACGAGCGCGCAGCGCCCGGGGAGGCAAGAGTCGAAGACCTGAGGGAAGCGCAAGTCAGAGAATATTTGAACGATGTTGGCAGCGGTCTTTTGGCGGAAACGGAAGCAAGAGAAATATACCGCAGAATGCAAATTACAAGGCCGGTCAACGGTCACGATGCGCCCAAGAATGTCGCCCTCCTATTTTTTGCCGATGAACCGAAAAAATGGTTTCGCGGCGCCGAAATAGAATTGGTTCAATTTGCCGACGGAGCGGGCGGAGATGTTCAGGAAGAGAGAGTTTTTTCCGGGCCGCTCCCGGATCAGGTGCGAAAATGCTTGCGCTACATGGACAACCTCTCGGCGCATTACGTGCACAAGCAAGAATTCGAGACGAGAGTGCGCGGCTGGGTCAGCTACCCGCAACAAGCATTGAGGGAAACGCTTGTAAATGCCGTTTATCATCGAAGCTACGAAGCCGATAACCCGGAACCGACCAAGGTTTACCTTTACCCCGAACGAATAGAAATCATTAGCTATCCCGGTCCTGTTCGCGGAATCGAACGGGAGCATTTGGGCGAGAATTCCAGCGTTCCGCCTGTTCCCGCCAGGAATCGCAGAATAGGAGAATTCTTGAAAGAACTTAAATTGGCGGAAGGTCGGCTTTCCGGCATGCCAAAGGTATTTAGGGCGATGAAGCGCAATGGCTCGCCGCTGCCGAGGTTCGATTTTGATCCTGACCGAACATACTTTAGGGCCACTCTTCCCGCCCATCCCGAGTATGCCGCTTTGTCCGCCATTCGAGACGCCGCCTATTTACAGGCTCTTGGGCAACGCGAAGATGCGGCGCGACGAGTAGAATCGGCCTGGGAAAAAAACAAGGAATCAGCGGCGCTTGCCTCCGAGGTGATCCGATATAGGATAGAAGATGGTCAGATTGAGCTAGCAGAGGAAACACTGAGCAATTTCGAGACAAGCGGACCTGCGCCGGGTCGGTCTCAAGTCGCCAATGCGCTTATCGAAGCCTTGCTAGAATCAGGGTACTCAAGCAGGGCCAGGAATTTTTTGCAAGCAATGCGACCGGCATCGACTGAGAGAGATGCCATTGATACGGCTATTCTCGCGCGGCGGCTTAACGATTCTCAATTGGCGCATCGATATTTCGAACGCGCGGGCGACGAAGTTTTTCAAGATGCTCGCGCGCTGCTGGAATTCGCGCAAGCTAAGTTAATATTGGCTAGTACGGCATACCGGCGACGAGATAGTGAAACAAATCGGAGGCTTTTGGCAGAGGCGAGGACACTGTTGGAGCGAGCAGTGCAAATGGATGCGTCTTCAATTCGTCGGGGCTGGGCCTGGCGCGAATTGGGACGCGCATTGAATTGGCAGGGCTCGCCCGCTGCCGAAATAGAGGATGCCTATCGAAGGGCGATTGAATTGGCGCCCCATGAGGAGAGGTTTAAACGTGAATTGATTGATATCGAGGCGCGAATAAAATGACCGAATTGGCAGTTGCCGGCGACGGTTGAATTCGCGCCGTCATGCCCAAAATCTGTTTACGAAATTTATTCGAAGTTGCTCAAACTGCCCGAAATTAGGCGGTGGACTCCGCAATTGACGGAAAGGGCATATGCTTGAGTAAGTTCCATTTCCTATTCGGAGGACTTTGAATTTAGGCCAAGGCGATCTGTTTATTATTGAGGTTAGTTGGATTCCATGCACAGCCGATGCGCCGGTCCCTTCGCCGGCGAATCCGTACGCCCTCAGGACTTGCCTTCAATTCATTCGGCCGGCGGCTTGTTAGCTTGATCCGTTGCGGATTGAGTACTAATTTAACCTTCGACTAGCCTGCAATCTCTTGAAGTATGGGGAGTACGGCATTGATGCCGACAACGTAACCGAAGGGTGTTTGTAGGCATCGCAAGTTCCGCAGATGGTTCATTCGAGCGTCAGTGCAATAGGGTCCATCTACGAGCGCAAAGAGAGCAACTCCGTTATTCGCCCGTCGAATATAGTTGCTCATAAATATTGATTGTCTTGGTTCCCGCCTTCGTCTCTGGCGTACTTGTGAACAGCGTAACAAGTTATGCTTCCTGTCTGCCGTTTAAAGTCTAATGACTTGGAAGGTCGGGGTGCGTTGCCCAATTGGGCCTTGGAAAAGAACTGCCCATCCCCTGTGATGTAGAGAGCATTTCGCCCTTTTGATGGCAGGGACAGAAAATTCCGTACGTGCGTCAACCGCTCAATATGCTTGGCGGCGCCTTTTCGTGGATGTTTTGCCGCCGAGCTTCCTTAGCGAGAGTAACAGCCAACGGTCCCTGCGGATCTGCATCCAGCGCTGTCCGAAATCGCGCGCTGGAATCCCGAATTGGTCTGAAAAATGCTGAATACGCGTCGCCAAACGGGCTGACCGATTGACAACCTCCTATTCGACCGCGGCAAGAATGCGAAGGTTTATGTGGCGCCAATAAGCCTCAAAATCAAGCGGCGGCAGGGGTTGTAGTATTCTGGTCTCCTGTTTCAATTAAATCGAAGCCTATTCCCTCGTTGGCCAAACGCTTGGACATGACACCCAGAGCGGCAGGTGAGCTATCCATACCAATAAACCGCCTTCCAAGGTTTGCTGCTTGTAGAAGGGTAGCACCGCTTCCTGCGTAGCAATCCATTACGGTATCGTCGGGGTTTGAAGAAGTATTGATAATCCGGGCCAGCATTTCAGCGTTCTTCTCTGTGGGGTATTGGGGATGTTGCGGGTCTTTATACTCCCACACGTCTTGGGGGAGCGCCCCCGCCGCTTCGTCAGCATAGCAAATTTTGCGGGGATTCCCCGCCGAACTCCAATGAATGAGCCCATCGGCATCCAAAGAATCCAATTTGTCCGGTTGATACCGCCAATGTCGTCCCGGTGGCGGACGCATTCCCTTCCATTCTTGTCCGGTGGGGCCGCGGGCCGTTACCCCTGGAGCGTGTAGCGGCGTTGTCGTGAACCTTCGACCTGTTCCGTCGATATTGGGGTACAGCTTTTCGATTTGTTCTTCGGAAAGCGGAACCAATTGAGGATTCCAAGTGATCCGGGAAGGAGATTTGGAATAGAAGAGTACCGTGTCCCTAATGTTCCCGTAACCATTGCGGCCAAAATTCTTGGGGTTGCACTTAACCCTCGCAATACTGTTGCGAAAATTTTTGGCCCCAAAGATTGAGTCCATCAGGACTCTGACCCGATGCTCCATCTTTACGTCGATGTGGACGTAGATGGAAGCGTAGTCAGCCATAATTAGGCGAATTCCAATTAGTCGCCTTCGTAATGCGTCCAGGTATTCATCCCCCTGCGCCTTGTCGGAGTATGCTGTCAATCCGGAGGCGCTTATGCTGTTTGCCCTGTTTTCGCTTATCAGGAATTCGTCGCCGGTGCCGAATGGCGGGTCGATGTAAACTAGGTCAATTAGTCGCTGATCTTGCTCCAATTGGCGCAATCCTTCGGCATTGTCCCCAAAAAATAGCAGATTTGCCGCTCTTTCCATTGCACGCCTCTCCGTTCCATGCGCTAGACAGGCAAATTTCCTTGGGGCCTGTCAAGTCGTCGTGCCGCAACAGGCGGCCTGCGCCGTTGTGGGCCATGATCTCCATCCGTTCCTCGAAGTCCAGTGGTCGGCGGTAGTGTCGGCCCTAAATTTCGGAGGTGTAGCGGGACAAGTGCTCCTTTTTGCCTTGTCGGGAAACCGGCAAAAGGGGTCCAAAAATCCATCCGCCCGGCGAGTCTCTACAAACCGGCGTTAAGCTTCTGCCTTGTCGCTGAAACGATTGACTCCTCGGCTAGAGAGAGACCTATAAGGCAGTAATTGACGGATGCGCTCGTGCTTATGGCTCAACCAACTTGCTTGATTTTAATTTCATGCTCTTACTAGTCGCAGTTAATTTTGTCTGGCGTACCTTTCAAGCAACGTCGTCAGCCATTGTGTAATTTCGGATAAAATTTTTAGAAATCACGATATAATCGTCGGAAAATGGGAGTTCGCACTCTAGCCGGTAGGTTGTTTAGACTACGGTTGCCTGTATTCAAATTTCTCCCTTGGCGGCACGGTTGCGAAACTGTTGAAACCAATTTCAATCCGATGCCGTCGCGCGAAAAATGACTGAGTTCATGAATTCTTCTGCATGAACCATTGCATTCCGTAGGAAGGACGATGCCGGAACGCGAAAATCGTGCAATACTGTCTTGAGCAAGAACGAATTGGCGGCGGCGTACCTCGGTTCGGTCCTTCAGGGTCCGGCTGCCTAACGACATTCGCCTCCATCGTTCGTTCCGGTCGCCGAACGCGGTTGGCATGCATTCGCCGCTGCGCTATCTATCGGACGAATTCGCAGAAGGCCGGTGTTTTTCATGCCGAGGGGGAAAGCCGTGGAAATCGAATGCGTCGTGGACAGCCGGTCGGTGACCGGCGAGGGTGCGTTCTGGGATAAACGAAATTCGTGCCTGTGGTGGGTCGACATTCCCGCCGGGCAAATCAACAGATACGACCCGTCGACTCGAGAAAACAAGGCTTGCGACTTCGGGGAGCCGGTCGGTTGCGTCGCGCCGCGAGAATCGGGCGGCCTTGTCGTTGCCGCCAAATCGGGGTTCTACTTTTTCGATCCGGAATCCGGGCGAAAGGAATCGATAGGCGATCCGGAATCCGACAAGCCGGGGAATCGATTCAACGACGGCGGAACGGATCGGCAGGGCAGGTTCTGGGCGGGGACCATGCGCGAAACCGCCCCAAAGTCGCCCGATGGCGCCTTCTACCGCCTGAACGCCGACCGCGGCATCTGGAAGGGCGTGGGCGGCTTTTTCACGACGAACGGCCTAGCCTTTTCGCCGGACGGCGAGACGATGTACGCCGCGGATTCAGACAAGGGCGTGCGAACGATTTGGAAGTTCCGCTATGATAAGGACGACGGCGTTCCGACGGAGCGACGGCTGTTTTTCGATACGGGTTCGCGGCCCTGGCGTCCGGACGGGGCGACCGTCGACGCGGACGGCTGCTACTGGTTCGCGGGAATCGACGGGTGGCAAATCGTAAGAGTTACGCCGGAAGGGGCGGTGGATATGACAGTCGATCTGCCTATCGAGCGCCCGACGAAGCCGGCGTTCGGGGGCGCGGGGCTGGATACGCTGTTCGTTACGTCGCTAAGCCTCAATCTGGCGCCCGGCTCGGTTCAGCCGCAGGCGGGAAGCCTTTTTGCGATAGATGGCCTTGGCGTCAAGGGACTTGCGGAAGCGCGTTTCGCCGGGTGAGGGATCGCGGCGGCTTCAGCGCTGGAAATCGGCGATTTGCGTTTCCGTCGCGGCGCATGGCTAGCCGGCGGCCGCTGCGGGCGGCGGCTCGGGTTCCGGATAAGGGATAGTCCGGTCGGTTGTCTCTGCCCACGATCGGCAATGCGCTTGACACTTCCGTGAATTTGGACAATTTGCGCTCGCTAAAGGGAATCGTGTTGTCCGATTTCGCGTGCGCACGATCCGTTCCGAGTATTTTTTCCGGTCCAGGAGGATAAACCGCATATGGACGACAGCGAACTATCGAAGTCGCCGAAAGCTCTCGGCAAGTCGCAGTCGCTGGTCGGCTCATTGGTTGGCGGCGAAGCGAATTCGCCGCCGCGCGCCCGTCGCCGCTCGGCAAAATTAGCCGACCGGACGAGCATCGACCGGAAAATTCAGCGAAATTAGTGTTTCTCGTACTTTAGTCAATCATTCGCGATAGCAACCTTAAAGGAGGATCCTATGAAACTGCTTGCGAAAATTGCCGCCTTGGCCGGGTCGGCGGCTCTGGCTCCGATGGCCATGGCCGACACGGCCGACGGCGAAGCCCTAAAGTCGATGTCCTGGGACGAAGTCGTCGAAATGGCTCGAGGCGGCGAAGTCAACTGGTTCCTGTGGGGCGGCAGCGACAACATCAATCGCTACGTTACCGAATTCATTGGCGGCATTCTTAAAGATGAATACGATATTACCCTGAATCGCGTCGGCCTGACCGATACGGTCGAAGCCGTGAATATCGTCCTTGGCGAGCTGGAATCCGGCGTTACGGACGAGGGCTCGGTCGACATGATCTGGATCAACGGCGAAAACTTCCGCACGATGAAGCAGGGCAACATGGCCTATTGCGGCTATATGGACGTGCTGCCTAACAACGCGCTGGTCAATTGGGACAATCCGGCGATCGCGAACGAT
Source organism: Albidovulum sp. bin36 (assembly GCA_002238565.1). Taxonomy (GTDB): domain Bacteria; phylum Pseudomonadota; class Alphaproteobacteria; order Rhodobacterales; family Rhodobacteraceae; genus JAPPFL01. The sequence continues at coordinate 25,087 of MPMP01000004.1, read as the reverse complement.
TTCGGCGTTCCGGTCGACGGATGCGAAGTCCCCTGGTCCAAAGCCCAGTTCGCTTTCGCCTACGATACGGCGCGCACGCCCAATCCGCCGAAATCGATCGGCGAGCTGATTGCCTGGGTCAAGGAGAATCCGGGCGCCTTCACCTATCCGGCGCCGCCCGACTTCAACGGGTCGGTTTTCGTGCGCCACGTATTCTACCACGCCGCCGGCGGCGTCGACAGGCTGCTGGTGCCCTTCGATCAGGCCCTGTACGACGAAGTGGCAGCGAAAACGTGGCAGATTCTGAACGATATGGAATCCGACCTCTGGCGGGAAGGAGCAACCTATCCGACTTCGATCAACGCGCTGGCGGAGCTGTTCGCCAATTCCGAAGTCGATTTGTACTTCAATTACGAGCCCGCCGGATTCGGCCTAAACGTCGAAAACGGCATCTTCCCGCCGACGACCAGCAGCTACGGCCTGACCGACGGAACGATCGGCAATACGAACTACACCATCATTCCGATCAACTCGCCCCACAAGGCGGCTGCTCTTGTCCTGCAGAACGTCCTTTTGTCCGGCGAAGCCCAGTACCACAAGGCCCGCCCCGATGTCTGGGGCACCAAGCCGGCGATCGAAGTCGATCGCACTTCCGCGGAAATCCAGGAGAAATTCGGCTCGATCGAACGGCATCCGTCCGTAGTTGCGCCGGCCGAGCTTGCCAAGGCCGCGCTGCCGGAACTTCATTCGGCGTGGATCACCGCCGTCGAGGAAGGCTGGATCGCAAACGTAGGCCAATAGCGGGCCTAGCAATATAGTGCCGATGGCGGCGGCGCGCCCTTGCGCGCCGCCGCGCGAGATCAACCGCGCCGGCCGCGCAGCAGCCGGCGCATAGCCGCGAGCGGGGACTGCACGGCGCCATGTCGGACCGAGTGAAGATTTTCCTGCTGCTGCTGCCGGCGATGTCGTTTATCGTGCTGCTATTTTTCGGCGGCCTGGCCATCGGCCTCATGCGCAGCTTCAACTACATGCCGATTATCGGCCTGCTGGAACCGAATCTCGAGGCCTATTTCAAAATATTCACCAGCGCCGAGTTTCTGCGCTCCTTCCTTCTGACGTTTCACATAGCCTTCACCTCGACCGTGATTTCGTCGGTGCTTGCGATAGGGGCCGCGCTCTTGCTCCGGCGCCAGTTCATCGGGCGCGCGGTTGTCAACTTCCTCTTCCAGCTGAACTTGACCGTGCCCCACCTCGTCGGGGCGATCGGCATTCTCTACCTGTTTTCGCAATCGGGAACATTCGCTCGCCTCGCGGCGGAATGGGGGATGATATCGAGGCCGAGAGACTTCCCCGTCTTGGTATTCGATCCCTACGCCATCGGCATAATTCTTCAGTACGTCTGGAAGGAGATTCCCTTCATCGGCATTATCGTCCTGGCGAACATGCAGTCGCTGGGCGAAGACTACGAGAGCGTCGCCCGCTCGCTCGGCGCGACGCGCTGGCAGGCCTTTCGGCACGTGCTTCTGCCGCTGATCTTTCCCGGCGTTCTTTCGGCATCGGTTATCGTATTCGCCTTTACCTTCGGAGCGTACGAAATTCCTGCGATTCTCGGCGCGAACTATCCCGCCGCCCTGCCCGTGCTCGCCTACCGGAAATACACCGACGTCGATCTGGCGGCCCGACCCGAGGCCATGGCCATGGCGATCGTGATCGCCGTGCTCAGCGCGATCATGATCTACATCTACGTGCGCTATACGCGCCGCCGAATCAGGAGCTAGGCGATGCGCGGTCGCGAATCGATGTTCACGCGAGGCTTTCGCGCGCTTACCGGCGCCGTGCTAATTACCTGGCTCGTGCTGCCGCTCATACCTCTGGGCATCTGGTCGTTCGCGCGGGGCTGGTATTTCCCGGATCTATTGCCGCGCAACTGGTCGCTCAGAGCCTGGGAATACACGCTGTCCGATACGGCGGGCGTAATCGAGTGCCTTTGGCTAACGATCGGAATCTCTCTCGCCGCGACTTTTCTTTCGATAATCGTAGGCGTTCCGGCCGGCCGCGCGCTCGGCCTGTACAGGTTCCGCGGCAAGGAGCTTGTAGAGCTGATGATCCTGGCGCCGACGATCGTTCCCGGCATCGCCGTGGTTCTGGGCATTCATTCCGTATTCATCGCTCTCGGATTGAACAATACGGTCGGCGGCGTGATCATCGTGCACTTGATCCCGACTCTTCCGTACATGGTGCTGGTGATGTCGGGGATTTTCGCCAACTACGATCCGTCGTACGAAGCTCAGGCGCGAAGCCTGGGCGCCTCGGCTCTAGAGACCTTCTGGTACATTACCGTGCCGGCGATCATGCCGGGCGTTATCGTGGGCGGGCTTTTCGCGTTCCTTGTTTCCTGGAGCCAGTATATTCTAACGTTGCTGATCGGCGGCGGCAAAGTCGTCACGCTGCCGCTGCTTCTATTCAATTTCGCGACTTCGAACCGCAACGACATTACCGGGGCCATTGGGATGATCTACATTCTTCCCGGAATTCTGATTCTGCTCATGACGGCTCGCCATCTGTCCGGCAGAAGCAGCGCGGTAGGGGGATTCGGCACGATATGACCCAGGTTTCGCTGAAGGAGCTGACGAAAGTCTATCAGGGCGCGACCGAGCCTTCGCTGGACCGTCTTTCGCTGGAGATCGCCAGCGGCGAACTCGCGGCGCTTCTGGGCCCGTCGGGCTGCGGGAAGACCACGACCATGAAGATGATCGCCGGCCTGCTCGAGCCGACGTCGGGCGACGTGCAATTCGGCGGCAGGTCGATTCTTCACGAGAAGCCCGAAAAGCGCGGCGTCGTCATGGTGTTCCAGAACTATTTGCTTTTTCCGTACATGAACGTCGCCGAGAATATCGGCTTCGGGCTGAAGATGAGAAAAGTCGACAAGCGGGAGATAAGCCGCCGCGTCGGCGACATGCTTAGCCTGGTCAAGCTGCCCGATCTCGGAAGCCGCAGGCCGTCCGAGCTGTCGGGCGGGCAGCAGCAGCGCGTCGCGCTGGCTCGCGCTTTGATCGTCGAGCCGGACGTTCTGCTGCTCGACGAGCCGCTGTCCAATCTAGACGCGCATTTGCGGTTCGAGATGCGCGACCTGATCAGGGGCCTGCAGCAGGATCTGAAGATTACGACGATATTCGTAACCCACGATCAGGAGGAGGCGGTCGTCCTGGCCGACAAGGTCGCATTGATACTCGACGGCAGGCTCAAGCAGTACGCCGGCGCGGAAGAATTCTACAACCGGCCGGTCGACGAAGCCACCGCGCGGTTTTTCGGCGGCCAGAACTTCGTTCAGGGGCATTCCGACGGCTCCCGGTTCGAAAGCGCTCTGGGAGCGCTCGATCTGCCCGAAGGCGCCGCGACGGGCCCGGGCAAGCTCACCTTTCGGCCGGAGAATGTAAGAATCGGCCATGCGGAGGCGTCGAGGAACAGGCTGACGGCCAGCCTGTCGGACAAGCTGTTCATGGGAACCCAGACCAGGCTGAAACTGCGCGTCGGCGGCGAGCTTATCGACGTCGTCGCGAATCCCAACGAAGTTGCGGGCATCTCCAATGGCGACGAATTGAAAATCAGCCTGCCGCCGTCGTCGCTGTGGGTGCTGGCGAATTAGGAGGCTGCCATGAAATACGGCGTGCATGCGGGGCTTTGGATGGCTCGGTGGACCGACGATGTCGCACCGATCATGAGAACGGTCGCCGAGCTGGGGTTCGACGGGGTCGAGATTTCGCTGCTGGGCATGACCGACGAAAGGGCGGAATCGCTCGGCGCCCTGGCAAGAAGCCACGGTCTTGAAATAACCTGCTCCGACGGGCTGGCGCCGAATGCGGACATCACGTCGGCCGACGCGAACGTCAGAAAGGCCGGCGTCGACTATCTGCGCTGGGCTATTCGCACGACCGCGAAGATCGGGTCCGGAAGCCTGGCTGGGGTGGTCTACGCGCCGTGGGGCGTTTTCGATCCCGGTCGCAAGGCCGAGCGCGCGGCCTACGCCGCGGAGGCCTTTGCAGCTCTGGACGGCGATTTGAACGCCTGCGGCGTCAAGCTGGGGATTGAAGCGATCAATCGATTCGAAACCGACCTCGTCAACACCGCTCGCGAGGCGACTGAAATCGCCGAGGCGTCCTCGTCGGATTGCGTGGGCGTGCTGCTGGACACCTACCATCTCAATATGGAGGAAAAGGACATATCCGCAGCGATCGCCTCGACCGGCGACAAGCTCGTCCACTTTCACGTGTCGGAGAACGACCGGGGCGTTCCCGGGTCCGGGCACCTGCCATGGAGCGATGTCAGGGACGGCTTGGGACGGGCGGGCTACTGCGGCTGGATCGTCGCGGAAATTTTCGTCATCGCCGGCAATCCTTCGAGCGCCGATCTCAACATTTGGCGCAATATCGAGCCCGATGCCACCGATGCCGCGAGGCGGTCGCTGGCCTTCATGCGAAAAACGTTCGGATGATCGAATTCTGGTCGTGCCTGGCAGCGCGCTTCGAGGACATCGAGCTCGAATTGAACCGGCTCGACGCGGCGACGGGCGACGGCGATCACGGAACCACGATGCTTAAGGGCATTCGCGCGGCGGTCGCCGACGAGTCCAATCCGGGAAAGGCGTTTCGAACGGCGTCGGGAGGCGCCGGCGGGACGCTGTTCGGCTTTGTCGTCACCGCGATCCACAAAGTCGAGAAGGACGGCGCGCCCCTCGACGAGGAGCTTGGAAAAGCGGCCGAACGCATAATGCGAATCGGATCCGCGAAGCCCGGCCACAAGACGATGCTGGATGCTTTGATCCCGGCATCGGAAGCCGGCTCGGATGCTGGCGCGGCGGCCCGGGCTGCCAGAAGCGGCCTGGAGGCCACGCGCGATATGGTCGCGATGAGCGGACGAGCGAGATACGTGGAGAATTCCGGCATCGGCCACTTGGATGCGGGTGCCAGGTCGATCGCCGAGATTCTTGGCGCCTACGCGAATTGGAAGGATCGCCGCCGATGAAGAAAGTCATCAATTCCAGAGCCACCATCGAAAGCGACATGATCGAAGGATTCGTCGCGGCCTATCCGAATGTCGTGGCGATCGGGTCGAATCCTCGGATCGTTCTGCGCGCGAAGCCCGCGGATGCTTCGAGGAAGACGGCTCTTCTGATTGGAAACGGCTGCGGGCACGAGCCGATCGCAATGGGGTTCGTGGGCGGCGGATTGCTGGACGCCAATGTCGTCGGCGACGTTTTCGCCGCGCCGCCGCCGGAAATGATTTTAACAGGAATTGAAGACGTCGCCGGTGACGCAGGGGCCGTTCTGCTGATTTCGAGGCATTCGGGCGACGTCATCAACGGCAACGCGGCGGCCGAGATGGCGGTCGACGAAGGGTACGACGTTCGTCCGCTGCTTATGTACGACGATGTTTCATCGGCTCCGAAAGGGCGCGAAGACGAGCGAAGAGGCGCGGCCGGAACGCTGTTCATCTACAAGATACTCGGCGCCGCCGCAGAGGAGGGCGCGCCAATCGGAGAGCTCGTCGCGCTGGGCGAAGAGGTCCGGTCGCGAACGAGGACGCTGGGCGTCGCCATTTCCCCTGGCGTTTCTCCTCTGACCGGCGAACGGATGTTCGCGCTGCCCGACGACGAGGTTTTCATCGGAATGGGCGTGCACGGGGAGCCGGGCGTAGCCCGGAGGAAGATGGGACCCGCCTCGGAGCTCGTGGAGTCCGTGGTAGGCGAACTGCTTGACGATCGTCCGATTCGGCCGCCCGGACCGGCAATCGCGCTGATCAACGGATCGGGCGGCACGACGATGATGGAATTGCTAACCGCGTATCGCGAGGTTTCAAGGCAGCTGGACCGGCGAGGGATTGAATCGGTTTCGCCGATGATCGGCTCGTTCTCGACGACGCAGGAGACGGCCGGCTTTTCGATCTCGCTGCTTGAACCGGACGGCGATATGCTGCGCCTGTGGCGCGCGCCGCAGGCGACGCCGTTCTTTCCGGCAATTCATTGACCGCATCGTGCCGCCAATCCAGGATGCGCGGCAAGGTCCGCCCATGCCGCATCGCGAGGTTCTGCCGAGCGCAAGGGATCGGCGCCTGAAATGCGATCGACGCGGGGAACCGCTTCGGTTCGGAGCGATTCCGCCGCCTCCCGCAGGAACGAGGCGGCTCGCCGCGATTCCAACCCTCGCTCCGTCATCGGATCGTCATTGAACGCGACGGAGCTAGATTGATTCGGGCTTAAGAGTTTTCGCAGGGCGAGGGATCGAAGACGCGCGGCCGGCTAGCGCGCTTCCTGCTGCTCCCGGCGGGAAGAAGGACCCGAATCTTGCGAATTAAACGGAGCGGGCGCCAAGTCGGCATCTAAAGCCGGCAGCGACGGCGAGCATGGATGCGCGCGGATCGAACTTCATGCAGATTGCGCGATGGCGGTTCGTTGCCGCGAGCGGATCAGCCAAGTTCCGGGCATTGCCGGCGGCGACGGCGGCCCGATCTCGAAAACTTATCGGCGCCTAGCATGAATTCACGGCGAGCTCATTCTTCCATCGTCCCGGAACGCCTGCCGGCGCTTGAAGGGCAATTTCGGCTTGCATCGAGATTTTAAAAGAGCGGGCATTCGATTCTGGATATTTCGGCATTGCTATATCCTACGGCATGGCAGCCATGGACTGCGTTCATGACCGTCCTTTTCAATTCCTGTTCGCCAAGCCGATTCTGCTACACATCCGCTCTAATCCGCTGCACCTAGGCATCCAGCTCGGCTCTGGTGGGAATCTCCTCGAATCGAGCATGAATCTCGTCGATTTCTTTGCTGAGTTCGTCAAATTGAACGAAATTGCACCAAATTGAACCGGCCACCCCCGCCAGGAGGGCAATCGTCAATCCGATCGCCAGCATCTTCATCACATTCTCTCCCTTTGCGCGCAGTTCTCGGAATTTCGCGACCGGCATCTAGAACGGAAAACCGGAGTGCGAATATTCATACCCCTGATCGAGCCTGCAAGAATCCGATGCATGCGACGAGCGAGCGGCAGCCATTCGAAAATTCTTCGCAACGCATTTCGGCATTTGCGGAATCCGGCTGCCTGAGTCCAAGCTTTGTTCGACGCATGGGCCTTCGCGGCGGTTTCGAATGCGATTTCAATTGATTCGACCTTATCCAATTCCGTATCGGTATACTTACGAAAGCTCAGTGGCCGCTTAAATCTGCAGCTGAGGCAATTTTGGATTGAGCGGTCGAATTGTCGCAGGGCTCAATTTGCCATTTCAAGTATTTGGCTTTCGACTCCGGGCCATTGATCAATTTTTTGGAATTGAATGCCTCGCCGCCTATTGCTGTCGTGCCGCTTTCGACTCCTGGCAAATCAAAAATGAGCTATTAAACCGGAGACGCTCTGTACAACGGCCGCCTGCAAATCGGGCTGCCTCGCTCTCGGCTTTTTCCATGCCCGCAAGAAAATCGAATCGAGGCATTCAGCATTTTTTCTCGAACTCCGGCAAGCTCAAAGCCGGCGCGCGGAGACGGGTCCGATCCATCGCCTCTAAATCTTCCCGATTCTCGATCGCTCAAGTACGCAATGAATTTCAACGACCGCATTCTTGAAAGATAAGGAACCCGGAATGCTTTAAATTACGCCTCAAGCGGGCCTCTTGTCATTTGCATCCGGGCGCAACAGTCTCGGTCTGTTCAATCGGATTCGGACGAAGATTTCGAATCGAGTAGCGAATGCTGGATGCGCCATTTCGGTCGGTCTCGCCGCCAGCGTACCGGATGCGCACTAGAATCCGCGGAGCCGACGAAGCTGCATTGCGTATCGGCGATCTTGCGAATATTGCAGCCAATGAACGGGAATTCGTTTCAGCGAGCTGCAAGCGCGGAATTCTATGCATTTCCCGAGGCGAACAGCGATGAAGGATACGAACGCGATTCTCGGGATTCGGAAAACCGGGGGGAGGACGATTTCCCCCGGCAAAATTCGGTATGGGACTTGAAATGCTACTAAAGGACAGGGTTGCCGTTGTAACCGGCGGTTCGAGCGGGAACGGACGAGCCGTAGCCGAGAGATTCGCGCAGGAAGGCGCGCGCGTTATAGTTGCGGATTTGACCGAAACAGCGCGCGAGGGCGGCAAGACGACAACCGACTTGATCAACGAAAGCTATCCGGGCGCGGCGAGATTTGTAAAGTGCGATGTCTCGAAAGTCGCTCAGCTCGAAAATCTCGTGATGGAGGCCGAACGCATGGGCGGCCTCGGAATAATGGTCAACAACGCCGGGATCTTGAAGAAGCAGCCAGTCTTAGAAGCGACGGAAGACGTGTTCCGCGAGATGGTCGATGTAAATGTCAAAAGCGTGCTATTCGGCTCTCAGGCCGCGGCGCGAGTGATGGTGCCTCGCAAGAACGGCGTCATAATCAATATGTGCTCCATAGCCGGCATGCGGGGAACTGGCGGGTATTGTCACTACAACCTGTCGAAAGGAGCGGTTCGACTCTTGACTTATTCGCTGGCCGACGAACTCGGGCCGCATGGAATTCGCGTCAATAACGTGAATCCGGGCATTATGCGGACGCAGATGAATATTGAGGACGATCCGGTTATCGGCACGGAAACGGGCGAGGGATATCTCGACCTGATTCCTGCTCGGCGCTGGGGCGAGCCCGACGACGTGGCGAGCGCCTGCGTCTACCTGGCTTCGGACCTTGGCAAATACGTAATGGGAACGTCCCTGATCGTCGACGGCGGCTACCTGCGGATTTAAGGAGAAAAGGATGTCGGTTCAAAATTGCGGCGCTTTGAAAATCGGTCTGATCAGGGCGTCCCTGCCCAGCTATTTCCCGGAGCGACACGAAGTCTGGAAACGCGCCGAGGCGGCGTTGGAGACGTTGCTCCAGGAACTTGGCGCATCTCTTTATGTCGCGCCCGGAATCCCGATGGACGGGCGCGAGACCGAAAAGGCCCTGGAATCATGCGCCGCCGAGGGCGCGGACTTCATTCTTGTCCTTCACGGCGGGTTCACGATGGGCGATGTCGCAAGAACTGTGCTGGCATCGCGATTCAGAGCCGGATTCTGGTCGGTCCCGGAGCCCGTGCGAACCGGCGATGTCCAGCTAAACAACTTCGTTTCCCTGAACATGTCGATGTCGACCGCCCGACTCGTTCGCGATTTGCGCCGCTCTCCCGTTCAGTGGTACCACGGCGCGCCCGAAAGCTTCGCCTTGAAATCGAGGCTCGCGGTGACTGTTCGCGCCCTGAAGGCGGCGAAATCGCTTCAGGGCGCGAGAATCGGCGTAATCGGCGGCCTGGCCATGACGTTCTACAACATGGAGGTCTCGACGAATTTGCTCCGCAAGCGGCTTGGAGTCGAGGTCGCCAACCACGACATGCTTGAATTGCAGAATCGGATGTCGGCAATGGATCCCGGACGCGTCGATGCCGAGACGTCCCTTATTGGCGAAGCGGCCGAGGTCGACGGGATCGGCGCGGAGCAAATGGCCCTGACTTCGAGATGCGCCCTGGCTATGCGCGACATCGCCTCCGAATTCGGATACCAGGCGCTGGCGGTTAGCGATTGGCCCGCTTTGCAAATCGATCCCGGCATGCATCCCGGAGCGGCATTCTCGTGGCTTGAAGAGCGCGATGCTCTTCCCGTCGCTTCCGAAGGCGATGTTCTCGGCGCCGTAAGCCAACTTGTCGCGCTGTCGCTGACGGGAAAGGTCGGTTATCTGCTTGACATGACCGAGCCGGATCTGGACAGCGGGTCGCTGCTTGCTTGGCACGGCGGCGGCGGGCCGCTGTATCTGGCCGACGAGGGCGGAGCGCGATGGATCAACCATCCGATGATCGGGCGAGGTACCGAAGCAGGTCCGATCTACGGCGGTATCTGCGATTTGGTATTCCGTCCCGGGCCGGTAACGCTGTTTCGCGTCGCACGCGACGCCGGCGCCCAGTTCCGAATGACGGCGAACGTAGAAGCCCGCGATCCCTCGGGATTCACGGGGTGCCGGGGGTGGCTTCGAGATTTCTCTATCGCCGGAACGGAGGCGTCCCTAGAGGATGTTGTCGCGACGGTCATGGCGCATGGCATGGAGCATCACTTCGTTCTGGTTCCCGGCGATATTAGCTCGCCCCTGGCCGAGTTCGGCGCCTGGACCGGCATGGAGCCGCTGGGATACCGGCCGATGCGACCGCATCTGGACGCGACCGATTTCAGCTAGCGGGATGCGCAAGACTGCCGAGCTTGTCGTAGAAGTCCCTGAATATCTCATCGCGCTGCACGTCGTACCCTTCGCGCATTAGATGTCGCGATGGGTCGCGCTTCCAGAACAGGTTCTTGTCGAGTATTGGCGAATGGGTCAGATATGTGGGAACCCAGTCGGGCTGTATCAGCCAAGCGATGTCGATGATGTCCCAAATGACCCAGGTGCGTCGCGCGGTGTCGTCCAGCGCGAACATTTCGTGAAGCGGATTATTGTCGTAGAGGCGCCATAGGTAATCGCCGATGTCGCCGCGACCCTTCACGAATTCCTTCATTTCCGGACGGGAGATCTTCAGCTGGGCGCCTACATGGTATCCCGGCAGGTATACATGCGGCACGCCGCAGTCGAATATGAGCCGTGACGCGATCGGATCCTGGACCAGGTTCAAGGAAGGCCGATTGCAGTGCGGGGCCGTGGAAGGATAGGCGGATGTCCAGATTACAACTAGGCGGCGGGAAATTTCCGGGGCCTTCAGCAGAGCGGAGGCGATATTTGTCACGCAACCCATCGCGGCGATGTAGAGCGGCGGATCGCCGGTCTTGCTCAAGTCGATGATCGCCTCGACGGCTTCGGATTCGACCGGCGCGTCGGCCGCCTGCATGTAGCGCCCGGCGCCCTTGAAGACCTTGCCGGAATGATCCATGCCGAGTTTCTCGTAGATTCTCAGGATTTCGCGGTAGCTTAATTCCATTCCTTCCTCGGTTCCGACGAACTCGATTTCGGCCGCGCGTCTCCCGCCTGTGCGCAGGCGGTTGATCCAGCCCTGGAATCCTCCTACGAGATCTTCCCGGCTTTCCGTTCCCGCATCCATGGCTCGTTCCGCGGCGAGCAGCCCCTCCCTGTGGTGAGCGAAGGAGAACGGCTCGGCGGTCACGGCCTCCACTTCCATCCTGTCCGGCGAAAGCAGGGCCCATGCGAGCGCGAACTGGTCGTCGATTTCGTTCGCCGTATCCGTGTCGATCAGCAATCTGGCTCGACCGGCGGGCGGCTCGAGCCGCTCTTTCATAAGTTTTTCGGAAAGCGGTTTGAATTGCTGCACGGCAAGTCCTTTCGTTGCTTGGCTGCGTGGCGCGGCGGCATGGTTCGCCGCCGAACGCGCTTAGCGTCCTAAATCTCTTGCGGCTTTCGCCATCTCGGCTTCGCGAAGAGACCGTCGATTGATTTTTGCGGATGAAGTCATTTCGAATTGCTCGACGAACTCCACCTCCCGGGGCGCTTTGTACGCCGCCAGCCTTTGCCGCACGTGATCGATCAGGATCTGCGCGAGCTTCTCGGAAGGAAGCACGCCTGGAGACGGCTTTACGAACGCCTTTACGATCGCTCCGCGCTCGGGATCCGGCTTGCCGACGACGGCGGCTTCCGCGACGTCTCGATGCCCGATCAGGCACTCCTCGATTTCAGTCGGTCCGATTCGGAACCCCGAAGACTTGATCAGATCGTCAGCTCGGCCCTTGTACCAGAAGTAGCCGTCGGCGTCCCGAACAGCCAGGTCGTTGGTTCTGAGATAGGGGCCGAGCCTCATCTCGTGCTCCTTCTCCGGGTTGTTGAGGTAGCCCAGAAATCGCGTCGGCGAGTTCGATGTCGTTACGATTTCTCCCGTCTCGCCCTCCGCGACCTTGCCTCCCGAACCGTCGACTAGTCGCACATCGTGGCCGGGATAGGCGCGCCCCATGGAACCCGGCCTGCGGGGAAAGAGAGCCGCGCAATTGCCGATCAGGTGGTTGACCTCCGTCATGCCGTAGAACTCGTTGCATACGACGCCGAGCCGATCTTCCGCCCACGCAAGAGTCTCGGCGGCAAGAGCCTCGCCGCCCGTGCAGATCACGCGAATCGCAAGTTCGTACTGGCTGCGCGGATCCGCCGTGGTCGCGAGGCGCTTGATCGCGGTGGGCGCTAGAAAGGCGTGCGTAACCTTGTGGCGAGAGATGAATCCGTAGGCCCATTCGGCATTGAAACGGTCGAGGGACGTCGCAATAGGGCGCCCGGCCAGCCATGCCGGGTAGAGCATATCCAGCAGGCCGCCGACCCACGCCCAGTCGGAAGGCGACCAGAAAACGGCGTCTTCGTCGTCCATGGAGAGATTGAAGAACAGGTTGATGGAAGGCGTGTAGGCGGCGAGCACCCGGTGCCCGTGCAATATGCCTTTGGGCATTCCGGTCGATCCGGACGTATACATCAGCAGAGCCGGGTCGTCGGCTCCGGAGAAATCGGGTTCGAATCCGGTCGAATTATTGGCGAAGGCTTCCGCCAGATCGAATTCTCCTTTCGAGGGGGCGCGAAGCAGAACGTGCTCCAGCTCCGGAAAAAGCGCATCCGCTTCTTCGCGCAGGCCGCTCCACGCGTCCGCGGAAGTCAGCAGGACCCTAAGCTTGCAATCCCTAATCGCATGCGCCAGCGACTCCGGGCCGTAGAGCTGCGACAGCGTGACTGCTGTACCTCCGAGCAGGCAGACGGCCATGTGGGCGACGGCGGTGTCCGGATGCTGCCCGGTATGAATGCCGACGAGGTCTCCGCGCTTGTAGCCCAAGCTTCCGAGATTTGCGGCGAGGCCCCTTGCCGCTGCATCCACTTGGGCGAATGTTTGGGTTTCGACCGAGCCGTCGGGATCCTCGTAGATCATGGCAAGTCGGTCGCGGCTTTCCGGACCGAGGTGCCGGCCAAGCGTCATATGGTAGATGTTCGCGTCGGGCTTCCAGGAGATGCCAAGTTTTCCGTTATCGACCGCGAGGTTCAAGGGCCGGAGGCGTTCCGGTCCGATAAGGGATTCATACATTAGTCGGGCACCTCTTCATGAATCGGGCGTATAATCAATTTCGGCAAGCTCCCGGCCGGCGCAATCAGTTCGCCTCGTCTGTCGCCGGCCTCGAAGCCTTCCAGCGCGACAACCGCGCAAGTATCCGCCCCGTCGAAGCGAACGAATCCGAAGTTGCCGTCCAGACCCGAGGTGCGCCGGATCACTGTAGCCTTTCCAGGAACGGGTTTCCACGATCCTTCGGAGCAGCCGCAGTCGCAAATGCGCTCGGGTACGAAGCTTGCGCGCCCGCATTGCCGGCACGAACGGGCCAGAGCGGTTCCCTGCATCAAGGCTTCGGCCCAGCGCGCCAGCCATCCGGCTTCAAGCCTGTATTCAAGCGGCAAATCGAGTTCGAAAATCATTGGCTTCCTCGTTCGAGAATCGTAACGGCGGCGGTCGTGCAAACCCCGCCGTGAGTGTCGGCGAGAGCGAATCTCGGCGGCATGGCGGGCTGCAGGGACGAGCGATGGCGGCCCTCTAGAAACAAGGCGCATGCGGCCGTCTGCCCGACTCCTATCGCGCCGGCGGGCGCGCCTTGCCCCATTAGGCCGCCGGAAAGGTTGACCGGCAACCTGCCGCCCGGACCGAAGGCGCCGTCTAGCGAGTCGCACGAGATGTCGTCGGTCAGTCCGAGCGCCTCGATCGCCTGGAGCTGCGCTCCCGCGTAGGCGTCGTAGACTTCCGCCAGCCCGATATCGCCGGGTTCCAATCCCGCGGATTCGCAGGCTTTTCGCATCGCCGCTGATTTCGCCCGGAACTGCCCGGGCGAGTTCCGGGCGCCCAGGCGCGGCTTGTCGGAGGCTGCGCCGATTCCGCGTATGCGCGGCGCGCTTCGTCGGCTGCCCGGAACGAAATCATTGGCCGAAAGGACGATTGCCGCGGCGCCGTCGCTTAGCGGCGAGCAATGCAATCTCCGATAGGGCGCCGCGATTACAGGCGAATCGAAAATCTCGTCCTCGCTGTGGCGACGCCCCAAATGTGCGCCGGGGTTGCCGAGCGCGTTCGCGCGGTTTTGAATCGTAACTTTCGCCAAATGCCCTTCGTCCAGCCCATGCGCCTGCATGAAGAACCGGGCCGAAAGCGCATAGAGCGCCGTCGCGCTCGCTCCCGTCATGCCGTCGGTCCAGGCATCGAACGAATAGCCGTAAAGTTCTTTGACAGTGGCGGCCGGTAATTGCGAAGCCGAAGGATCGAAGCCGACGACGGCGGCATGCCTGGCTTGACCGGATTTAACGGCGTTGGCTGCGGCGTGCACGGCGAGCTGGCCCGACGCGCCGCCTCCTTCGACGCGAAAGGTCGCCGCGCCTGCAAGGCCAAGATCGCCGGCGATAACGGAGGCCGGATTTAATTGCAGCGTAAAGAAGTCGCTCTCGGAGGAGCAGGCCAGAAGATCGATATCGGCCCGTTCAAGGCCGCTCATCGAAAGCGCGGACTCGAAGGCTTCCGCCGCCCAGTCGCGAAAGGACGTCCCGTCGATTCTGCGGCCGAATTCGGTAATGGCCGCGCCGACAACCGATACCATGCAACGCTTCTCCGAATTTGCCCCTCCGTCGCGTCGAAGCTATGCTCCGAAGGCGGATTCGTAAATGCCGATATTCCGCCGGTGCCGCGCGCCGCTGGATGCCGCCCGCCCGCAAGGGAGAATGGCGGAGCGGTCGGAGAAATTCGCGAGCATGTCCGATGGCTGCAGCTGAAAATCTCCGGTTTAGGCTCGAAGCGCCGCCGTCCGCGCGGCGGCGGGCATTCAAGCCGGATTCGCCCGCCGGATCCAGGGGAGGCATGAGAATTCCAATGGCCTTCGCGAGCCCGCTGCAGCTTTCCGTTGCCGGATCCCTGATGTTTTCGGCGGGCGGCCTGTATGGATGGAGCGCGGTCATTCCCGCGATCCAGAGCGCGTTCCATTCATCCGCCGAACAGGCGGGGATGGTATTTTCCTTCGCGATCGTTGCTTTTTCGGCTTCCGTCTTTGCGGTGCCGCGAACGGGCGGGAGGCTGGCGGGCATGCGGGGCGGCGGCTTCATCGGCGCCGCGGGCGCCTTATTTCTGGCGATTTCAGTATATTCGACGAGCTATCCGATGTTTCTGGCGGCTTTCGGAGTGGGATTCGGCGCCGCGAGCGGAGGCATCTACATAGTCGCGCTCGACGTCGCGGGCCGCGCGCGAACGCCGTGGCTCATGGTGCCGGTCATGATTGCCGCTTTCGGGCTCGGCGGCGCGGTCTTCGGACCTCTAATGCGTTTGCTTGTCGAGGCCGGCGCCGGACTGGCGTCTCTAGCGGCGATCGCGGCGCCTCTGCTGCTGGCTTCGGTCGTCGCCTTGGGGGCCGGCGGCGCGGCGACCGCCGAAATCGAAGAATTAGGCGATGCCGCTGCGGGCGGTTTTGCCGGGAACCGGCTTCGCATCGCGCTTGTCTGGCTGATTTTCTGCCTCGGGTCGATGGCGGGACTCATGGTCCTGGGGCTCGCTTCCAGCATTGTCGAAACAAAGGGAGCTCCCGTACTGCTCTCAAGCGCAATTTTGACGGGGATAGCGATCGGGAATACGGCAGGACGGCTTGCAGTAGGCGCCCTGGTGCGGCTCGTGCTTCCGCGGAGCATAATCGCCGTCGCGACGGCGATCATCGCCATCGGAATCGTCATTGCCTGGCAATCGCCGAATCCAATGCTCGTGGGCGGCGGTCTGGTCGTGATTGCAGCCGGCTACGGCCTCGTCGCCTCCGGCATCCCCACATTGACAGGGGCGATGTTCGGAGCCGAGCGCTTGGGGCGCGTGTTTTCCGTAGTATTCTCGGCATGGGGCGTCGCCGGGCTGACGGCGCCGTGGCTTGCCGGCCGGCTGTTCGATCGGCAAGGCGACTACGGCTGGGCATTCCTGCTCGCGATGTCGGCTACGGTTTCGGCGCTTCTGCTCTCGCTTGCCTTTGCAAAGCAGTTGGCGGGTTCTCGCGACTTCCGCTGAAATATGACTTGCGAACCAGGGGCTGGATGTTCGGCTCGGATAAGGCGCAGCGCATTGTTATACCAATGCAAGTAATTGCTGACTCGCGAACATTATAAGAACTATTTTTGTGAACATCGACATTTAGACGTGGCGGCGACATGCGGGGTGCAGTCGGTGCCGCCGTCCGCATCATAGGGCGGCGAGCCCGGCATGGCGCCGATGTGCGCCATCGAGATGACGACGTTTCTTTCCTTGAGGAAGTCGAATACCGCGCTGCGTCCTTCTCCTTGAGATCGCTTGTTCAGTTTGCAATGAGGATTTCGACGCCGGCTGCGTCGAGCACGACTTGAAGGTCCGGCCCCGGCGCGTCGTCCGAAACGACAAGATCGACCTCGCGAAGCTCGCAGACTCGCGCCACCGACATGCGGCCGAACTTCGAGCTGTCGATCAACACGACCGTTTTCTGCGATCCCTCGATCAGGGCGCGTTTGATTTCAGTATCCTCCAGGGAATAGTCGTAGAATCCGGATTCCGACACGCCGGAGACACCGACAAAGGCAATGTCGAAATGAAGCTGGGCGAAATGCTTGACCGCCAGCGGTCCGACGACCGATGGTTCGGACCCGTGTATCTGCCCGCCGGGCACATACACGCTGGGCCGCTCTTCGCTGAGGTAGGAGGCGATACGGAGACTGTTGGTGTAGACGCTAAGCGTCATTCCGGACAGGACGGCCGCCAGTTCGAATGTTGTCGAGCCGATATCCAGTGCGATAGCCTGGCCGGCGCTAACCAGGCCGGCCGCCGCCCTGGCGATCGCGATCTTCGCCTCGCGGTCCCGGCCGGTGCGCGCGCCGATGTGCGGCTCCACCAGATCTACCGCGGTTGCTCGTTTGCTGCGGTTCCGGCTGACAGCGCCGCCGTGCGTGCGCTCGATCTGGCCCAGCTTGGCCAAGCGGTCCAGATCGCGGCGCACGGTCATATCCGAGACGCCGCATTCGGCCGCCAAGTCCGGAACCGATACGATTCCGGTCTTGTCCAGCGCCTCCAAGACGAGCTCCCGCCGCTGGATCGGCTGAAGCTTGGTGCCTGTTTTCATTCTACGCCTCCGTGTGCGTACCTGTATCTTTATGTGCGAAAATATGTGCAATAATCGAAGGAATCAACCCAATGCGAGCAGGAAAATCAAATTAAGGGCTTGTCCTCTTGCCACAGGCTGATCCACATCTTGTGTCGGAGGGGTTGACCTGCCGCTGTGTTCGTCTTGTGTTCACGTCATGCCCAGCCGGTACAGGAATGACCGCCCGATGTCGCTCCGGCAGTTCGGGAAGCTCTTTGCGGACGAGGAGGCCAGCGCCCGCCATCTCGTGAAGCCTGGTTGGGGCGACGGCTTCGTCCGCCCCGCCTGCGGCGGGACGAAAGGCCGGGAGCTCAAGGGGGACCGGTGCCGCCGGGAATGCGCGGATGCGCCGCCGCTGCAGGTCAACTTCCGCAACGCCCTCTGGGAGGTCGGCCGGCAGGTCGTGACCATGTTCCTGATGCAGCGGAACTTCCTGGTCGCGGGCCTGGCGCACATCGTCGCCGGAATATCCCGGAGCATGCGGCGCGAGCGGCCGGGCCGCTCGCGCCCGCGCAAATCCATGAAGCCGAGATCGAAACGGACGAATAGAACACGTGCCCGAACCGGCGCTCCCGAAACCAGCCCCTGGCTCCGGCCGTCAACCCGGAACAGGGGCCTTTCTTATCCGAATAGCTTGATTCCTTAACCGAAGGCCATTGGGTGACCGCGGGCACGGTGATGCACCGCACCCATTTTCCGCTAAAGAGAAGATTCTCGCCGCCCATATCTTGGCCACGCATTGCAACCGGATCTCGGCGTTCCGGCTCTGGCGCAGCCGGGCAGCGGAAGCTGCAAACCGGCCTAGCTGCTTCTCCGGAAGCTGCGTCGGGCGATGGTCGGTCCGGACCGGAGTGTCCTCCGGGAGACCGTGGAGGTCGATGAGGTGTCGATGCCATTCCGAGAGGGAGGTGGAGCGGAAGGCCGTTCGAAAAAGGGCCGCAGCGCGGAGGGAAAGATGCTCCTGGCCGGCGCCGCCATGCTTGCCGGGGATGGAAAGCGCCGCCGCATCCGGTTGAAGGAGATAGACGATTACAGTGCCGACTCGCTCCATGGCTTCATCGCCGACATCGTTGAGCCCGGGGCACAGGTCGTCACCGATGGCTGGAGTGGATTCCCCGGTCTGCCCGGGAGTCCCGCACGAGGCTAGGTTGATCGGTGACCAGCAGGTGCACAAGGTCCTGGATCGGGCCCGTCGGGTGTACTCAAAGCTGAAGCGACGGGCCATGGGCGTACATCGCGGTCTGCGCAGGAAGCACTTCCGGAAATATCTGGACGAGTTCGTGTTCCGCTGGAGCCGGAGGCGACACGGGGCGGCCTCCTTCGACAGGCTCCCGGGTATCGGCCGCGGGTTGAGGCCTGTCACCCATCGCGACCCTGTCGAGGGACGCGCCTGAAGCGCCAGCTATTCACGCCCTCCCTCCGTTTTACCCCCTGCCGCCCCCGGCACGGCCTTGGCGCCGAATCCGGTCAGACTGGCGCAAGGCTGCCGACACGACATCCTGTGGCACCGTCATCAAGGGAAAAAGATTATTGAGAATTATTTGTCATTTAATGTTGTTTTGTGTTTATTGATGTGCTAATAGTGTGCGAAATCGAATGTCGCAGAGTATGAAGAGCACGATATGCGGAAAGCGAACAGGGTGATACTCGTCACGGGGTCTGGCAGCGGTATCGGACTTGCCAGCGCTCGCGCCTTTCTCGAAATAGGCGACCGAATCATCGTCTCCGACACAACACTGGACAAGGCGGAAGCAGCCGCTCATGCACTTGGGGGCGATGCGTTCCCGGTGGCCATGGATGTCACGGACGAAAGCTCGGTAGAGCAAGGCTTCGCCTTGGCTCTTGCCGAGGCGGCGCGGATCGACGTTCTGCATGCAAATGCCGGGGTGTCCAGCATGAAGCGGGCCGTCAATCTGGAACTCGCAGACTGGGACTTCAACTTCGATGTCAACGCCAAGGGAGTGTTTCTAACCAACCGTGCGGCGGTGCGGCAGTTTCTGGAACAGGGCGATGGCGGTGTCATCGTGAACACGGCCTCGCTTGCGGCAAAGGTCGGCGCGCCTCTGCTGGCACACTATTCCGCGAGCAAGTTCGCCGTACTGGGCTGGACCCAGGCTCTCGCGCGCGAACACGGGCGAGATGGCATTCGTGTTAACGCCGTCTGCCCGGGATTCGTCGCAACGCCGATGCTGGAACGCGAGATCGCCTGGGAGGCGGAGTTGACCGGAATGACGCCGGACGGGGTTCGGGCCTCCTACGTGGCCCAGACCCCTCTCGGGCGGCTGACAACACCAGAGGACGTCGCGGACGTGGTGACGTTTCTGGCGTCGGATCGGGCCCGGTTCATGACCGGCCAGGGCGTGAATGTCACGGGGGGCGTCTATATGGGATGAGTTGCCGGGGCTCGATTTACGACCCGAAACCCCGGCGAGTCCACAATCGCAAAATCATGAACCTGAAAGGAGATAATCATGAAATTGACGTATTTGGCAATACTACTTGCCGGCACGATGGTGGCCACGCCGCTGGCGGTGTTGGCTGAGTCCGGGCTGGAACCGACGGGCGACGAGACGATATTCTTCCGCGGTTGGCCCTACAAGCCGGACGTCGTCGACGACAATGTCAACCGGTACAACGCCTCCGTCGACGGAAATGTCGATTATCAGACCGTCACGCATGGCGACTATCCGGCGCTCATGGAAAAGTCGCTGATCGCCGGTGAAAATCTCGACATCATCTACGGCAACCCGCCGACAGCTGTGCGGTTTTACGAGGCCGGCTGGATCGCACCTGCCGACAACGTTCCGAACATCGATGCGATCCGCGACGACATGTACGACAATGCCAGCTATGCTTTCAGCTATGACGGCAAGCTGCTGGGGCTGTCCTACTTCCTTGCGGTTCGCGGCATGGTGCTGGTCAACACCGACCGACAGGTGGAACTTGGCCTGCAAGACGCCCAACCGACGAACTGGGATGCGTTCTACGACCAGTTGCTCGAGTTGAACGCGCAGGGCGTCAAGAACGTCTACATGCCGCATTGGTTCAACGAGTTCTACGGCATTTCCTGGGCCTATATCTGGGAAGTGTTGAATCGCGGCGGCTCGCAGATTGACCCGGAGACGCTGGCCCCGGCCCTGACAGTCGAAGGCCCTGCGGGCGAGACGCTGCGCGACTGGAAAGCCATCTACAATGCCGACATGGTCAACGAGGAAGTGCTGTCGTTCAACGAGGCCGCGATCGTCGATGCGTTCGGCTCGGGCCGGTTTCTCTACTCGACGCAGGCCTCCTACAACCTCGCGGTGTTCAACGATCCTGCGCAGTCGCAGGTTGCCGGCAAGACCAGCTTCCTTGGATTCGAGGGCGCAGGATGGGGACTGCTGGACTCGGCCATGTATCTGCGCACTTCACGCGATCGCTCGGACGCTCTTGACGAAGATACCCGCCGGTTCCAGAGCTGGTACGGCTATCGCGACCACGAGGGCAACGTCGCCGTCGGCCAACGCTGGGCCAACAACTCCATGCTTTTTTCGGCCTACAAGTCGGTCATGGAAAGCGACGAAAGCAAGGCCGCGTTCCGTCAGGGCCTGGCAAGCGACGAGGACTATGATCGCCTGCTGACGCTCTACGCAAATGCACCGCATCCGCATATGTGGAAAGTGGTCTGGGCCGAGGAGTACAACGCGTTCCTGCGCCAGCGTTTGGGCCGGTTTCTGATCAACGATGAGCCCGTAGAAAAGGTCATCGCAGATCTGAACGCCGAAATCGAGAAGCTGAACAAAAAGCACGGTTTGAACTGAGGCCGATCAAATGCTTGCCACGCGGACCGTTTCTGCGTGGCAAGCCGGGCCGAGGCAAGAATTCAGAACGAGGCAAAGTTGGCGCTGAAACGCATAGAGCTTTCCAACCGGCAATTCGCCATGCTTCTGGCGTTGCCGGTGATCCTGTTTCTGGTCATGGTCATGGCCTATCCGATGGGCTATGCAATCTGGCTTTCTATGCAGGAGGTTAGCTTTTTCGGAGGGTTCCGAACAAGTTTTGTCGGCATCGAGAATTACCGCGAAGCGCTATATTCGGACAATTTCTGGTGGTCGGTTCGGGTGACGGTGCAGTTCGTCTCGGTTTCGGTAGTTCTGGCAATGCTGATCGGGCTGGGGTTGGCTTTGCTGATGCACCGTGTGCGGCGTGGCCGGGCTCTTCTGGGCACGATCATTATCCTGCCCTGGTCGATGTCTCTCTACGGCGCCGGGGTCATGTGGCAATACCTTGCGCGCGGCCAGAGCGGGGTGGCCTCGTCGCTGATCAACCGGATGCTCGGGCGCACCACGCCGGACACTGCGGTCGAATATTCGCTTATTTCCAGCGAACAGATCGTCAACCTGCTTGCGCTCGGCAACGCCTGGAACCTGGCGCCGCTGGTGGCATTCTTCCTGCTGGCCAATCTGAAGACGATCCCCGAGCGGCTCTATGACTTGGCGCGGGTGGACCGTCTGAACATTTGGCAGCGATTCCTGAACGTTACGCTGCCGCCACTGCAATACACGCTCTTCGTGTTCACGACGATTACGCTGATCCTGTCGATGAAGCTGCTCGATTTCATCTTCGTGATGAGCGCAGGCGGGCCCGGCGACGCCTCGGCCACGCTCACCTTCCGCCTGTTCGACCTGGCCTTCCGCCAGTCGAACTACGGGCTAAGCGCGGCGATATCCTTCTACCTGTTGTTCTTGATCATCGGGTCGGCGCTGGCTCTGTTCTTCTTCTGGGGCCGCCGTCTGGAGGATACGTGATGAGACGGACTTCTCTCTCTCTTGGACTAGCGGCGCTGGTCGCCGTGATCTGGACACTGCTGCCGATCTACTGGATCCTGAAGACCGCCTTCATCGCACCCGTGGATGCCGTGGCCTTCCCGGCACCGCTCTGGCCCTCCAATCCGCACTTCGCTGCGGTCCACAACATATTCGGCTTCGGCTACACCGACGCCGACGGGCGCGAGTTTCTTCCCGCCGGCCAGTCCAAGCAGGTCATCAACGGGTTGAAGAACAGCGTGATCGTCGCGTTCTTCGTGACTATCATCACACTCTTGATCATCGTGCCTTTGTCCTATGCCTTCGCCCGGTTCGAGTTCCGCGGCAAGACGGCGCTTCTGATGGCCATCCTGTTTTCGGTCGCGGTGCCGCCGGTTAGCACGTTGATACCGTTCTATATCCTGTTCGTAAAACTCGGACTGACGGGGACTGCGCTCGGACTGATCATCATCAACCTGACGATCACCGTGCCCTTCGTCACTTGGATGCTGATCGGCTATTTCCGCAACCTGCCGGCGGTCGAACCGCTGGCCCGCGTCGACGGCTTTTCGCGGCTCTCGACGCTGATTTTCATCGTGATCCCGATGGCTCGAAGCGGCATCGCGGTGGCGGCGATCGTGTCTTTCCTATTCGCTTGGAATGAGTTTGTTTTCGCCACTCAGCTGGTCAACGGCACACCCGCCGCGACGCTGCCGACGGCCGTTTCCGGGTTCCTGTTCCTGCAGCCACAGCCGGGGCTGCTGTCCGCGTCGCTCTGGATTTCCATCATCCCAGCTGCGCTGGTCGCGTTCTTCCTGCAGCGTCACATCGCCGAGATGAACCTCGTCGAGCCGGTGAAGTAACCCAAGGGATAAAAACTGCATGTCAGGCATCGAAATCACCAATTTGCGAAAGTCTTTCGGGAACGTTAAGGCCATCGAGGAAATGACGCTGACCATCCCCAACGGGGTGTTCTGCGTCATTCTCGGGCCCTCGGGCTGCGGCAAATCCACGATGCTGAACTGCGTCGCGGGGCTGGAAGACGTCACGTCGGGCACGATCAAGATCGGCGGGCGCGATGTCACCAACCTGCCGCCGCACGCGCGCGACATTGCCATGGTGTTCCAGTCGTCGCTGCTCTACCCGCATCTGACCGCGCTGCAGAATGTCAGGATGAGCCTCAAGAACTCCGATACCGGCGCCGTCGAGGCGAAGCGGCGGATCGATCATGCGGTCGGCATCCTCGAGATCGCCTCGGTTCTCGACAAGAAACCGGGCGCCATGTCGGGCGGTCAGCGCCAGCGGGTCGCGATGGCCAAGGCCATCGTGCGCAATCCCACTGCATTCCTGATGGACGAGCCGCTGGCAGCGCTCGATGCCGCGCTGCGCCAGTCGCTGCGGCCGGAGCTTGCGGCGCTGCAAAGGCAGCTTGGCACCACCACGATCTTCGTCACCCACGATCAGGTCGAGGCCATGACACTAGGCGATTTGATCGTGGTGATGAACGATGGGCGGGTCGAGCAGATCGGAACCCCGGACGAAATCTACAACAACCCGGCCACGAAATTCGTGGCCGCCTTCATCGGATCGCCGCCGATGAATTTCTTCGAGGGGCAGGTCGAAGACCTCAACAACGGGCCCGCCCTGAGAACGCAGTACGGACCCATTGCGATTCCACGCCATCTGTTCGACCGAATGGGAGGACGCGCGCATAGCTTGGGCGTACGCCCGCAGCATATCGACATCAACCGGACGAAAACCGACGGGTCGATCCCCGGCACGGTCTTTGCCATCGAGAACCTCGGCAAGGAATCCGTGATTATCCTGCACGACACGGCGGGCCATGACTACCGGGTTCTGGTCGGCCCGGATCACGGCTATTCGGTGGGAGAGTCGACCTACATGTGTCCGGATCTCAGCCAGGCGCACTTGTTCTAGGGCTTGTTGACAATCGGGTTTCGAATCAGGCCGGCTAATGCCATTTTCCTCGCAACGCAGGTATGTGGACGCCCCCTACGATGCAAGCAGGATTCTGACCAACTCGGACTGCGGTCAAGGCACTGTCGTATGTCCGGCCTCTCGATGCAGCATTCATTCGCCGGGGGCCCCATATGGTGTTCGTGGATCGGATCCAAATCTCTGCAGCGGGCTCGAAGCTCTGCGTGGGATACTGATTTTTCCAACCCCGTCTTCAATGACCTTTTGCCCCTATGTTGTCTTTCGTCCGGGCCGCGCTTCAACCTGGGATATCCGCATAGCGCGCTCTTGAGCGCCGGTTCCGCAGAGCCCAGGTATTCCGTCTCCGGGAAGTTCTCCTCTCCCGGTAGCAGTTCCTTTCCTCTCCACGCAGTCACGCTGCCGCGGCCATCGCCGCCGCAGCGCTTCGATGGGTCGGGCAGCGATCCGGAAAGCACCGGATCCGGTTACGACGCGCTTTTGAGTTCCCGATGTTCAGATGTCGAAGGATAGCTCGTCCGCGAATCTCCTCAGCACGTTTTCGGTGATCTGCGAGACGTTGTTATCCCCGCCGTTCCAAAGCAGCGAGCCGCACCAGGAGATCGAGCCGGTCGAGAACACGGCGCCGCCTGACGGCGTCTCGTAAAACGCCAGATCTGCATGGACCCTGTCGTTCTGGTCGCCGCCGAGATTGGGCGGGACGACACCGAATTCCTCGTTTGCCAGCATCACCTGCTGGGTGTGGTTCTCTGAGGTGGCCAACCGCAGGATGTTCGGGGGCGAGCCGAGCTCGGCCGTGATGCAGTCGAGTTCCAGCCCGGCCGCCCCGCCGCCGATCAGGCCGAAATCGCCGATGATCTCGTCGTCGACGCCCTCGAAAATGAAGGCCGCCCGAGGGTTTTTGGAGTCCGGCGCACGGCGGTAATAGGAGCATTTGTCGAAGCCCTGCGCTATGAACCCGAGCCCGCAGATCTCGTTCGGGGCATGACCGCGGCGGCGGTAGAGCCCGCTCTGCTCACCAGTAAAGGAGTGGTAGTACTCGCCGGGTTCGGCCATCCAAGTGCGGATGCCGTCCTCGGCGCGGCGCACCTCCATCAGTCCAGGCATCTCGTCGCTGAACGCCACGTGCCAGTAGAACCCGTTCGCGCCCAGATACATCAGCCGCCCTCCGTGATCGATCCACGACCGCAGCCCGTCCCACATGGCAGTGGAATAGTATTCCGGGTGGGTGCCGGTCAGGACGACCCGG
>MPMP01000087.1 GCA_002238565.1 Albidovulum sp. bin36 | reverse complement strand
ATCTTGACTTTCATGCTCAACTCCCTTGTTCGAAATGGCCCCGAACATCCGGGGCGCCGGGGAGATTGAACATCAACCCGAGGTCATGGGAAACCCACAACCTGCGTATCAACACAGAAAATGAAGCCGCGATCCAAAAAAGGAAAACCGGGGAAGCATCACAACTGGCCGCGTGAGCGGCCTTCGTTCAAATTTGCGGGGTCAGGACGCCTGAATTTCTTCTTCTCAGAAAAATGGGGCGCGGAAAATGAAAACCGAACCGTTCAGATTATGCTTGGATTGCCGTCTTGCGAATTTGAGCTTGCATTCCGTCAAGGTCGGTTTGGCCATTATACCGCCCGAACCTTTGCCGCTCGTTTGACTTGGATCGATGTTCGGAGATGTCGAGTCAAGGATCCCCTGCCGCTAAAAGATCGGTTTTCGATTTTGAATTCTTGGAATTTCCAAGCTCCTCGGATCCATTGACCTTCTGCAGCAAGACCTTATACAGAAGTGCCCAATACAAGATTTAGGAGGCATTGATTATGCTAAGTCAATTGTCGCGTAGCGCGTTTATCAGTATGTCGCTCTGCTTGGTCGCTGGCATTCCCGCCTACTCGATGGGCGGCGGCGGCGAGCTTGTCGTAGTAGCTAACCAGGAACCGCAATCGATGCAGGCTCAAGTTACCTACAAGGAAGTCAACGGGGTGGGACTAAGGAATGTCATCGAGAACCTAACTCGCATTGATCCCGAAACCAACGAAGTTCTGCCCATGCTGGCTACCAGCTGGGAGCAAGTCGAGCCAACCCGTTGGCACTTTACGCTTCGCGAAGGTGTCAATTTCCACGATGGAAGCCCGATGGACGGCGAGGCCGTCGCCGTAAGCATCAACTGGCTCTGGAGCGACGAAAACAATTACAGCGTTCGAGAAATGATGGGGCCCCAGATCACTGCGGAGGCTGTAGACGAATCGACTGTGGCTGTAATTACGGCGGCGCCGGATCCACTGCTTCCAAGGCGAATTTATCTCGGAGGCGTAACTTCTGGAAAGCAAATCATCGAAGACCCCGCCGGCCACGATGTCCATCCGATCGGCACGGGGCCCTACGTTTTCGAGGAATGGGAAAAGGGGCAATACTGGACGGCGACCGCGAATCCCGACTGGTGGGGCAACACTGCAGAGGATACGTACGGCGAAATCTTCTATGACAGCATTCGCGTCGTGTGGCGGCCCGAGCCAATCGTCCGTTCCGCGATGGTTGAGAGCGGCGAGGCCCATATCGCAATGTTCCTCACCAAGGAGGAATGCGAGCGCTTCGACTCGTCCGACGGCATCAAGTGCATTGTCAAGGGATCGGATACGTTTCTCCAGTTCAGGCTCGACTATCACGGAGCCCATCCCCTACTCGCCGATACTCGATTCCGCCAAGCAATCTTCACCGGAATTGACTGGGAGGGGATACGCCAAAACTTGATGGGTCTAGGCGAACCGCTCTCGGGACAGATGCTGCCGAGCGTTGCAACAGGATTCGACGACGAAATTTCCCAGTACCCCTACGATCCGGCCGGGGCCAAGGCCATTGTCGACGAGTTGAAGGCGAGCGGCGAGGAAATCCCGAGCCTCCACATCTCTACGCGCCTTGGATCAACTCCGCGCAACGGCGAGATGGTGGAAGCCATTGGTGCGATGCTTGCCTTCGTCGGGATACCGAACACGGTCGCGGTTGAGGAACCCGGAATCTTCAACCCGCGCGCAACGACCAAGCCGAACCCCGAACGGGCTTATGCATGGCTGCACGTGCAGGCGAATTCGCTGATGGACTACGGCGCAACATTCGGCGCGCACTATTCCTGCGGCGGAATCGTGTCGGTTTTCTGCGACCCCGATTTCGAAAGCCGAGTGGCAGTCGCTGCTTCGCTGGTGGGCCAAGAGCGGCATGAAGCACTCAAGGCGCTCGTTAGAGAAGGCCACGAGAGCTACGTTGTTGCTCCAGTTGGCCTGCTGCAGCGCGCCTACGGAGTACCGGATAATTTCGATTGGTCGTTCGGAATCGACCATCGTGTTGTAGCTGTAAACATGCGTTCGGACTAAAGACGGCCTTGCTTGAAATACTCGGTCGCGGAGCCCCCCCGAATCGCCGGGGGGCTTCCTCGACGCGCTTGAGGCATTCGACTGCAATCGTGGTGAATCTTGCGCCGGCTCCGGAGGCTAAGGCATGACCTCGAACATGGTCGTCCAATTCATTGCGCGGAGAACCGTAGCCTCAATTATATTGCTGGTCGTGGTGATGTCTGCCGTGTTTGTGGCCGACAGGAACATCGGCGACCCCGCCCGCATGGTCCTAGGCGATACGGGAACGGAGGAGGATCTTCTTGAGCTTCGCCTGCGTATGGGCCTGGAGGATCCATGGTTGGTTCAATACGGTCGCTTCCTGGCAGGCATGGCAACTTTCAATTTCGGCGAGACCTTCCGCTACGGAATAAGCAAGCCGTTCGCCCATGGAGGGCTTCCAGAATCTCGTGAAACGCTGCCGATCGCTCTTGACCGGCTTCCGGCGACCTTTGTCCTTACAAGCGTAACCATCGCGCTTTCAGTACTGATTGCGCTGCCGCTCGGAATTTGGGCTGCAGTCCGCCCTCGAACCCTAGGGGACCGGCTCGTCAATGTGCTTTCGCTCGCAGGCGTGTCAATTGTCGAATACTGGTTTGCCCTAATATTGATACTGCTTTTCGCAGTGCGGCTCGACTGGCTGCCGACCTCGGGCTACGGAACCGCGGCCCACGTAATTCTTCCCGCTCTGGCGCTTTCCTTGAGGCCTATCGGGCGCATCACTCAAATCGTGCGGAGCGCCATGCTTGACGAAATCGCGAAACCATACGTCACCGCGGCGCGCGGCAGGGGGATTCCGCTTTCGAGAATTGCGGCTATACATGCGCTTAAGAACGCGTCGATCCCGATTGTCACCACAATCGGCGACGAAACCATCAACGTCATTACAGGCGTGATCATCATCGAAACAGTGTTCGGCTGGCCCGGAATCGGAGCGCTCACCGTAGATGCGCTGAAGATCCGCGACGTGCCGCTCATCGAGGCAACGATTTTTCTTCTTGTTCTGATGGTGCTCTGTATCAACCTGATCGTGGACCTGCTCTACGCGGTTCTCAATCCTCGCGTAAAGCTGGGTTGAGGAATCATGGCCGCCGAAGTCGCAGCCGGAGAAGAGCGCCAGGCTAGGATATCCGGCCGCGACTTGGTCCGCGCGCTCATGCGCGAACCAATGGCGCTTCTCGCAGTCCTGTTCCTGTTTTGCCTTGCCTTGGCGGCCTTGTTCGCGGACTGGATCGCGCCGTACGACCCATTGATGCCGAACATTTTTTCGGGTCGCCTTCCGCCTCTTTCCGAGGCAAAGGGCATGACCGGAGACATTCAGTTCCACATCCTGGGTACTGACGCCCTAGGCCGCGACATGCTGACTCGGCTGCTCTACGGCGCGCAGGCCTCTGTTTCCGTAGGAGTCATCGCCGTCGCGGCTTCTGGAACCATCGGGACCGTTCTAGGGCTGATAGCCGGCTACTACGGAGGTCGAATCGAGACATTCATTATGCGAACCGTGGACGGCGTCATGGCCGTGCCATCGCTACTTGTCGCGCTGTTCGTGCTCTTCCTCATAGGCGGCGGTCTGTTCAACATGATTCTTATTTTCACTTTCGTCCGATGGGTAGTGTACGCGCGACTTGCTCGCGGAATCACGCTCTCCTACCGCGAATCCTCATTCGTCGAGGCGGCGCGCGCAATTGGCGCGAGAGACAGTCGCATCATTTTCCGGCACATTCTCCCGAACATGATATCGCCTCTTCTAGTGCTCGCCACCTTGGAAGTGGCGCTTCTGATACTCGCGGAGGCCGGACTGAGCTTCCTAGGCTTCGGCCTGCAGCCGCCCGCGCCCTCGTGGGGACTCATGGTTGCGCGAGGGCGCGAGTATCTGCGCGAGGCCTGGTGGATGATTACTTTTCCCGGCCTCGCAATCTTTCTCACGACTCTGAGTCTAAACCTTCTCGCCAACTGGCTCAGAACAATCACCGATCCGCTCCAGAGGTGGCGATGGCTGATCTGACGACCGTCTCTGAAGGCGAAGCCCGCCTCGTTTCGGCCAGGGACCTGCTTCGCGTGTCGAATCTTCGCGTGAGATTCCAAACGCCTCATGGAGATGTCGACGCGGTGCGCGGCATTAGCTTTGCTGTCGGCCGCGAAGAAACCGTCGGCATCCTTGGCGAGTCAGGCTCGGGCAAGAGCGTAAGCGTAGGCGCGGTCATGGGCCTGCTCGATAGCCCGCCAGCGAAAATCAAAGGTGAAATTCGCTACGGCGGCTTAGATCTAGTGCAAGCTCCGATTCGCGAAACTCGGCGCATCCATGGCGATCGGATCGCGATGATTAACCAGGATGCCGTGACATCTCTCAATCCCGGCCTCACGGTTGGATACCAGGTCGCGGAGCTGTTTCGGGTCCATCGGCCCGGCACTTCGCGCGGAGATGCCCGGCGCAAGGCCGCCGAGCTTTTGGACCGAGTCAAGATTCCTTCGGCGCGAGATAGGCTGAACAGCTACCCGCACGAGTTTTCGGGAGGAATGAGCCAGCGTGTCATGATCGCAATGGCGATCGCGCTCGAACCGGAAATCCTTATCGCCGACGAGCCCACGACAGCACTCGACGTAACGGTGCAGGCGCAAATAATGCAACTGCTCGCAGAACTTCGCGAGCAAACCGGAATGGCGCTTATCCTGATCACGCATGATCTAGGGGTGGTTGCCGAAAGCGTCGAAAAAGTGCTTGTGATGTATGCGGGCCAAATTGTCGAGCGCGGTCCGACTGCCGAGATCATAGACCGCCCTGCTCATCCCTACACTGCAGGATTGCTGGCTTCAGTCCCGCGGACCGAGCACAAGGATCGGAAGCTAGAAGCCATCAAGGGCGCTCCGCCGGTGATGTCTGCGATCCCTCCCGGCTGCGCATTCCATCCTCGCTGCGGCTGGTGCCGGGCCGCCTGCCGGAAAGACGCGCCGGAGTTGACCGCGATTGAAAAATTCCGCGATTCCGCGTGCCACTTCGCAACCGAGGTTTATCGTGGCTAAGGCGGCATCCGAGTCCGCCGCCGTCGGCGAACCGCTTTTCAAAGTCGAAAATCTCGTCAAGCACTTCGAAGTGCGCGACGGTAGCTTGCTTGGCGGCGGAAGCAAAGTGATACGAGCGGTCGACGATGTTAGCTTCACCCTGCATCGAGGCGAAACTCTCGGGATTGTCGGCGAATCAGGGTGCGGAAAGTCAACCCTTGCACGTGTTCTGCTGCGACTAGTCGAGCCGACTAGCGGGAAAGCCCATCTCGAAGGGGAAAACATTTTCGATCTAAACAAGCATGAAATGCGTCTGAGGCGCCGGCGGCTTCAAATAATTTTCCAGGATCCGTTCGCATCCCTCAACCCGCGCATGACTGTTGCGGAAATCGTGCGAGAACCCTGGGCGATCTTCCCAGGCGAAGTGCCTCGCCGCGAATGGCATGATCGCGTCGTGGAGTTGCTTAAACGCGTCGGGTTGAACGCCGACGACGCGCATCGGCATCCGCACCAGTTCTCGGGCGGGCAGCGGCAGCGAATCGGCATAGCCCGATCCCTCGCCCTCAATCCGGAAATCGTGATTTGCGACGAGCCGGTGTCGGCGCTCGACGTCTCGATTCAAGCTCAAGTCATCAATCTGCTAGAGGAGATTCAGGATGAGTTCGGACTCTCCTACATTTTCATCGCGCACGACCTTTCGATAGTTCGCCACATTTCGGACCGCGTGGCAGTAATGTATCTCGGAAAATTTATTGAACTAGGCAATTGGCGGGATATCTACGAGAGTCCGACGCATCCCTACACGCAGGCGCTGCTCTCCGCGGCGCCTTCTATCGACGCGGCCGAGCGAAGGCAGCGCATCATCCTTGAAGGGGAAGTACCCAGCCCCCTGTCCCCTCCGACCGGGTGCCGATTTCGGACTCGCTGCCATAGGGCGGAAGACCGCTGCGCGTCCGAAGAGCCGGAGCTTTCCCTGCGAGGCGGTCGCCAATTGTGCGCCTGCCACTTCGCCGCCCCCATGCCCGCGTGATCTCCGATTTGCTCTTCCCCTTCGCTCGCGGCGACTGCGATTCCGAGATCTTTTTTTAGCGTCTGGAACGCCGCCGCCAATCCCGCCGTTTCAGCGCCGATCGGAACGCCTCAATGACCTTCGTATAGGCTGTAGATCGTTCGCCATTCCGCCTGCATCCGTTCGGGAGATGCAGGAAACGAGGGCTGTGGAGCTATGAACGCATTTCCGAAACGATAATTCTCCAAAGCGCGACAATGCCCGGCGAGTCCATGGATTTGCCGCTGTCGATATCGGCATCCAATAGAAGGCGATTCCGGCGAAATCAGATTTGTTTGACGCTAGCGGATATCTATTCGAGCAGCTGTGTTGTTGCTCATCAAAAAGCGCGGCGATTTGATCATTCGGACATCGGAACGCGTTAAGCGGTTCGGACCCTTCCCTTTCCATTTGGAATTGTCGGGAAGCTTCGATTCCCGGTACCGCGAAGTCGGAACGGTTGTCGGCTGCGGGCGGCGCAGCCATCGATCCGGCATCGGGCGGTCGGGCAAAAAATGTGTTTTACATGAATTAAATGTTGTGCAATCAAGGCGCGGAATTTTCAAAATCAGGCAAATGGAGGCTTCATGAAAAACTTCAAGCTCGGCGTGGCAGCTGCGGCAATGGTGGCCGCGGCGGCATTCGGTTCGAATGCAAACGCGGCGGACGTAACGATGAATTTAGGATTCGGCGCGCCCGAAGAGTCGCTTTACGGTCGCTTCGGAAAAATTTTCAAGGAAAAAGTCGATGCGCATTCAAACGGCAGCATCGAAGTGAAGTTGCGCTGCTGCAACCAGATTTCAACGGAAGATGAAGCCTTCAAGGCCATGCAGCTAGGGACCGTCGACGGCTTTTTCATAACCGGCAACAACGTCTCTCCCCATTGGCCTCTCATGGATGTCACAGTTCTGCCGTATATATTCCAGGACACCGCTCACCTTGAGCGCGTCGTCGACGGTCCGGTCGGCGACTTTATGAAGGAAAAGCTGCAAGCGGACACGAGTGTGCACCTATTGTCCTTCGGTCCGGCGCTTTACCGGGACTTCTACAATTCCGTGCGTCCGATCAACAGCATGGCCGACATGGAAGGGCTAAAGATACGGGTTCCGAAGAACGAAGTGATGATAGCGACTTTCGAAGCGTTCGGGGCCAATCCGGTTCCTCTCGCATGGTCGGAAACGCCTACCGCGCTTCAAACCGGCACCGTGGATGGCGGCGACAATGGAACGTCATTCATTCGCGACATGAAGTTCTATGAGTTCGAGCCGCATCTGGTTATTCTGGAGCACTTCGTGGCCATGGCGCCGCTTTTCGCATCGGATGCCTTCATGAGGCGGCTTAGCGACGAGCAGCGCGAACTGGTCCAGCGCGCGGCGACCGAAGCCGGAGCCGAATTCAGGCAGCAGGTTTTGAACGAAACCGAAGAAGTCCGCGCATGGCTCTCAACGGAAGGCGGAATGATGATGACGCGTCCCGACAAGGCGGCATTTATTGAGGCTGCCATGAGAGTTCAGGGGGATTTCGCGGAAGCTCGCGGCGCGGAATTCGTGGACCTTGTCGCGAAGCTGCAGGAAGCGGCGCAATAGTTCGACTTTCGCCGAGGGGCGCTCGAAAGCTCCCTTCGGCGGCGCAAATCCGTTCAATATCGCCGAAAGCCCGACCATGGCCGCCATGAAATGGCTCGAACGCCATTTTGAAGAGCTAATTTGCTGCTCCTGCCTGGTCGTAATCGCCGTCAGCGTTTTCTCCCAGGTGCTGGCCCGGTACGTTTTCGAGGTCGCGCTCCACTGGACGGAAGAGATTGCCGCGATCTGCATGGTTTGGGCGGTCTACACAGGCGCCTCTCTTTGCGTTCGGGAGCGATTCCACATCCGAATTCTATTCGCCGTGCAGTCGATGCCGGAAAAAGGCGGTCGAATCGTAATTTTCGCGGCGGACATTCTGTGGGCGTTTTTTAGCCTATTCATGATTCGCGTCAGCTGGGAGTATCTCGGCGTGCTCTGGAAGTTCACATCGAGGAGCCCCAGCCTCGGCATCGACCAGTTCTACCCCCAGTCGATCCTCCTGATCGGCTACGCCTTGATGCTGGCGCGATTGGTTCAAACCTACGTAATCTGGTATCGCGGCGGCGCCACGGGCCTTCCGGGCATGCTGGCCGAGGACGGTTTGGAACCCGGCGGCGAAGGGGAGCGACCGCTGTGAGCCCGCTGCTAATCCTCGCTATCGCATTCGTCACCTTGACCGTAATCGGCGTTCCGCTGTTTGCCGCGGTTGGACTTACTACCGCGCTAGCGCTCTATCTGATCGATATTCCGTACACGCTCCTGGCGCAGACAGGCTACGGCAGCCTAACGCCGTTTCCGCTCCTTACAATACCTCTATTCGTACTCGCCGGCCGGCTAATGGAGGTCGGCGGCATGGCGACCAGGATGATAGCGATAGCGACAAATCTCGTGGGCGCGTATCGCGGCTCGATGGGCCTGGTGACCGTATTCGCCTGCATGCTATTCGCGGCGCTTTCGGGATCGGGGCCCGCAACGACCGCCGCCATCGGTTCCGTAACCGTGCCCGCCATGAAGCGCGAAGGCTACGACGTGCCGTTCGCGGCGGCGATAACCGCAAGCGCGGGAGCTTTGGGCAGCCTGATTCCGCCTTCAAATCTGCTGATTATCTACGGTCTCGTGTCCGAAACTTCGATACCGCGGCTCTTCCTGGCGGGAATTATCCCCGGGCTGATGGTTACGGTCTTTCTGATGATCACGACCTATATAATCGCTCGCCGGCGCAACTACGGCGGCGGCGGCCCGAAATTCTCCTGGGTTCCCTTCCGAAAGGCGGTTTGGGACGGGAAGTGGTCGATCGGCGCGCCCGTATTGATACTCGGCGGCATTTACGGAGGCGCGTTCACGCCGACGGAAGCGGCGGGCGTCGCCGTATTCTACGCGCTTTTCGTAGGGCTATTCGCCTATCGAGAATTAACTCTAAAGAAAATCGTCGACGCCTTGCGCTTCACCGCTCTGCTGACCGGGATATTGATACTGCTGACGCCAACGCTGGCGTTCGGCCAGCTGACGGCATTCTACGACGTTCCGGCCGCGGTGCAGCAAGGCATTACGGCGATTACGGAGAACAAGATCCTGGTTCTGCTGCTTATCGGCGTCTTTTACATATTCATCGGAACCTTTATGGAATCCCTCGCGCAGATTGTGCTGTTCACGGCCGTTTTCCTTCCCCTGGTTACGTCGCTAGGCGTCGACCCCGTGCTATTCGGAATCTTTACCGTGATAACCTGCGAGATCGGCTTTCTAACTCCGCCCCTGGGGGCCAACCTGACGGTTGCCGCGAGAATCTCGGGCATTTCGATCGAGCGGATTTCGACCGCCGTTCTTCCGTTCATAATCGCCTATATCGTTGGCATGGTGCTCCTAATCCTGGTTCCGGACCTTTCCCTTTTCGTGCCCGACTGGTTCTATGGCGCGGCTAAATAGGAGGTTTGAGCGGTGTTTGATCTAATATTGAAAGGCGGCGAAATCTTCGATGGCACCGGATCGGAAGGAGCGGTCGGCGACATCGGAATCACCGACGGGCGAATTACGGAAATCGGAAGCATGGAAACCGATGGCGCCCGCGAAATCATCGACGCGTCCGGACTGGTTGTCGCGCCGGGATTCGTCGACATGCACACGCACTCCGATTTTACGCTGATCGCCGACGGCCGCGCCGAAAGCCAGGTGCACCAGGGCGTTACGACGGAAGTGATCGGCCAGTGCGGCATATCCTGCGCTCCCGTTTGCTCGCACGATGCGATTCCGAAGGTCTCGCCCTGGTACACCGAGCGAGCGAGGCACGCCTGCTGGCACGGGTTCGGCGAATATCTCGATGCTCTCGACGCGACCGACCTCGGCGTCAACGTCATGGCGTTCGTTGGCCACGGCACGGTGCACAGGGCCGTTCTCGGCGACGAGCTGCGCGCAGGCGAGCCCGACGAGGTCGGCAGGATGGCCCGGCTGGTCGACCGGTCCATGGACGAGGGCGCGGGCGGCTTTTCTTCGGGGCTCGAATACTTTCCCGGAATTCTCGCGGCGCCCGAGCATCTTGTTCCGATGTGCGAAGTCGCGGCGAAGCACGGGCGGCTCTACGCGACGCATGTCCGAAACCGCGACACGCACTACGATCTGGGGTTCGCCGAGGCGATTTCCACGGCTCGCCAAGCCGGCGCGAGGCTTCAGATTTCGCATATCCAGCCGAAATTCGGCGCTCCGCCGCATGCGATGGAACATACTCTGGAGATGATCGAACTGGCGAGAAACCGCGGCGCGGATATCGCTTTCGATGTCATTCCGCACGACTGGAATCATACGATCATGGCCGCGATCCTTCCGAAATGGGCTCAGGCGGGCGGGATCGACGAGGTTCTCGGGCGACTCTCCGATCCCGAATCGCGGCAAAGAATCAAAGCCAATCCCCAGCCCATGTGGCTGATCGTCAAGGCGCGCAAATGGAAAGACATCGTTCTCCTCAACGCGACGAGCAATAGGGACATCGTAGGCGCGGATTTCGAGGAGATAGGACGATTGAGGGGCGTCGATCCGTACGACGCGGTGCTCGACATCCTTCTGGAAGAGGGCGAGAATCTCATGGCGGCGATCTGGTCGTCCAAATCCTTTAGCGACATCGATGTGG
The DNA here is from genome assembly GCA_002238565.1 of Albidovulum sp. bin36. Taxonomy (GTDB): domain Bacteria; phylum Pseudomonadota; class Alphaproteobacteria; order Rhodobacterales; family Rhodobacteraceae; genus JAPPFL01. The sequence goes on along the minus strand of MPMP01000087.1, from coordinate 14,215 downwards.
AACTGTGCCTACGGCAGCCCGAATGCGCCGTCATCTCCGATACGGTGGCAATTGCCAACGACGGCATTCTCAAGGACTTCGTCGGCTCGCTAAGCGGCTACGGTTGGGCGGCCAGGTTCCTTCGCCATTACGTGCTGGAGCGAAACGTGATCGGCCTCGCGGAAGGAATCCAGAAAATCACGTCGATTCCCGCGAAGCGCCTCGGCTTGAAGGATCGAGGCGAGCTTCGGGCTGGATTCTACGCCGACATTTGCGCGTTCGACAAGTCCGCCATTGCCAGCAACGCGACGGCTCGCAATCCCCGCCGCTACGCGTCCGGCATCGCGCATGTGCTCGTGAACGGCAAGCCGTCCATGCGAAACGGAAAGCGAACGGAAGTAAATGCAGGGCAGGTTCTTCGGGAATTCGCTAGCTGAATGCGGCATTGGGCCGCGACCGAGCGGCATGGCTTCAATTCCGCTTGCCGCGTCGGCTAGCCCGGAATGCGAGCGCGAGAGCGAGCGAGGACCTTCCGCGAGCCCGAGCGCCGGCCGAATCGAGGGCATGGAGGCGGTCAAGGGAGATTGCCGTGTTCCCGATGCATTCGCAGGCGCGTCCTCGTTCGGGCTCCAATTTCGTGCTCCGCGGAATTTCCGCGCGGCGCGATCAACCGGGTCTTGCGATTCGAAATTTCGCAATTCCCCAATGGAGGCGTTGCTGATAAGGCGTTGCGTAGCGCGCCGCGGGTTCGATATTCTAAAGGCGGACTGCGATGAATCCATGGGTGCGCGGACGAAATAGGGAATGCGGAACTGGCGGAATCCGCGAATATCGGGAACAATGGGATAATGACTGACGAAGTTGAAAGCCGGCTCGGCGACCTGCGCAAAACGGGCCGGAAGCTGCGAGAGGCATGGAAGCGCGCGGCGGCGGATCCCGTTCCCGTCGATACGTACCCGGCAAGCCGGGAGGAAGCCTATATCGTTCAGGATGCATTCGCCGAAGGCCTGGAAGACGAGGTCGCCGGCTGGAAGGTGGGCGCTACCAGCCCGTTGATGCGGGAAATTGACGGCCACGACGATATTATTCCCGGCCGCCTGTTCAATTCAAGGACATGGCGGGCCTCTTCGTGCGAAATCCCGATAAAGCTATTTCCGAACTCAAGAATCGAGGCTGAATTCGGCTTTGAATTGCTGCGCGACATCAAGCCGGAAGCCGAATGCCTGGCGGGCGACGACGTGCGGGACGCCCTGCTCCTGCGGCCGTCGATCGAAATCATCGGACTGCGGCACGCGCCGCCGACGGCGGCATCCGCATCCGCCCGGTCGCTGCTCGTCGTGGCCGACAACGGCTCCGCGTGCGGATGCATCGCGGGGGACCCCGTGGAGAATTGGCGCCATTTGGACCTGAAGAACATGGTAGTGGGGCTTAGCGTCGACGGCGGCGAGAATGCCGAAAACTTCCTCGGCGACTATCGCGCGGACCCGGTGGAAGTCGTCGCGGAACTCGCCAATCATCTGCGGGACCGGGGCTTCGGCCTAAGAAAGGGCGATATCGTTCTAACCGGAGCGGCAGCGATTCCGCAGCCGATTCGCGCAGGCAGCAAGGTTGAGATCCGGTTTCCCGGGGCCGGGACGCTCCGGCTGAACTGCGTTTGACGGCGATGAACTGGAAGGATGGCGAAATCGTCATCGTCGGCGCCGGCGGCATGGGCGCGCTTTTCGGCGCGATTCTTAGCGAGGGCGGGCTTGGCGTCGCGCTCGTCGACAAGGACGAGGAGCATGTCGCGGAAATCCGGCGGAGCGGGCTTTCGATCAGGGGATTCGGCGGCGACCGGACGGTACGGATGCGCGCGACCGCGAATGCGGCCGAAATCCGAACAGCCGATCTTGTCGTATTTCAGTGCAAGGCGTACGATACCGGCGAGGCCGCCGGTTCGGTGCGCCACCTCGCCGGGAACGGAACGCTGGCGCTTAGCTTCCAGAACGGGCTCGGCAACGAAGAGGTTCTGGAGGGCGTATTTGGAAAGGGCAGCGTCCTGGGCGGATTGTCGTCGATGGCGGGACTTAAGCTGGCGCCGGGACAGGTCAGGGACTTTTCGCGGGCGCCGTCCTATATCGGCGAATTTCCCGAGGGATTGAGCGGGCGAGTCGAAGCGCTGGCGTCGGCGCTGACCGACGCGGGGCTGCCGACTCGCGCCGGCGGCGATATAAAGCGGCTGATCTGGAACAAGTTGCTCGGCAATATCGCCATGAGCGCGGTTTCGGGGCTTACGGGCATGACGCAGACTCAATGCCTGTCCTCGCCGGACCTGAAGGCGCTCTCGTTCAAGGCGATGGAAGAAGCCATGGAAGTCGCGAAATCGCAAGGAATCGATCTGGATCGAGAGTCGGCGGTTCGGGGGCTGAACCTGATGACGGCGCCCGGCGGCACCGGCGAAAACAAGTCGTCGCTTTGCGTCGATCTGGAGAACGAAAGGAGAACCGAAGTGGACTATCTTTACGGCGCGGTCGTCGACAAGGGCCGGCGGGCGGAGGTGCCGACGCCGACCCTCAATGCGCTATTAGCTCTCGTCAAGGGCAATGAGAGCAAGAACCGGAGGGCGGGGCGATGACCGCGCTTCAAGGAAAAATCGCCTTTGTCGCAGGCGGGTCGAAGGGAATCGGATTCGCATGCGCGCAAAGGCTGGCCCAGCACGGCGCCAACGTGTTTCTGGCGGCTTCCAATCCGGAAAGGCTGGAGGCGGCGACCGCAAGCATTATTGAATCGACTGGGCGGCGAGCCTGGTACCACGCTGCCGACCTCCGAACCCTGGACGGCTGCGAATCGGCGGTCGAAGCCCTTCGGAGCGACTGCGGAAGGTGCGATATTCTGGTGAACAGCGCCGGCGCGACCAGGGGCGGGCTGTTTCCGGATCAGCCGGACGAGGAAATGATCGACGGCTTCGCCCTCAAGTTCCACGGCGCGGTGAGGATTTCAAGGCTGCTTTGGCCGCTGCTAACCGCGAGCCGAGGCACCGTCGTCAACATCGTCGGAGGCTTCGCGCGATCGCCGATGGCCGACTTCATGGTCGGAGGCGCGGTCAACGCCGCCCTCGCGAATTTTTCCAAGGCCCTTGCGGAGCAGGGCCTGCGCGACGACGTGAACGTAAACTGGATACATCCCGGATTGACGGTCACCGACAGGCTCGAGAAGATTTTCGCCGATCGGTCCGAGCAGCAGGGAAAGAGCCGGGACGAAGTCGAGGCGGAACAGGTCTCGCAGGAAGGAATCAGGCGCTTGGGAAAGCCGGAAGACGTGGCCGCGCTGGTCGCGTTTCTCTGCTCGGGCGACGCGCGCCATATACACGGGACGGGAATCGCGGTCGACGGCGGCGGCGCCAAGGGATATCAGTGAATGGATTTTTCCTTGAACGACGAGCAACGGCTCATGCTCGGAATCATTGAAAAGTTCATCGAAGAGGAACTCCGGCCGCTCGAGGCCGAAGTCGAGCGGGCGGGGCACCTGGCCGAAGCGGACGCGCAAAGGATATTTCGGCGTTCGAAGTCGCTGGGGCTCTACGCGCTTAACATGCCGCTCGAGCTGGGCGGCGGCGGCCTGAACGCTCTCGACTGGATTCTCGCCGAAGAGCGATTCGGCGCGACGACCGACATCCTGGTCCGCCGCGCATTCGGAAACGCGTATGACATCCTGCTGGAGTGCAAGGGCGATCAAATCGACCGCTGGGTTGCTCCGGCGGTTCGCGGCGACAGAACCTGCTCGATCGCATTTACGGAATCCGGAGCGGGGTCGGACGCCGCGGCGATTTCCACGCGCGCGCGCAAATCCGGAAGCGGCTGGATCCTGAACGGCAGCAAGAATTTCATATCCGACGCCCACTTTTCCGATTTTTTCGTCGTAACCGCCGTTACGCGCCCCGATGCCGGGCGAGGCGGCATATCCGCCTTCATCGTCGACAAGGACGCTCCCGGCGTCGAAGTCGGAGCGAACCAGGACATGATGGGACTTCGCGGAACGAGCCACGCCCCGATATTTTTCAATGACGTGCCGCTCGAGCCGGAGTGCCTCCTCGGACCGGAAGACGGCGGCCTCAAGCTCGCCTACGCGACGCTTGGACGCGTGCGGCTCGCGCAAGTGGCTGCGCGCGCGATCGGCAGGGCGGCGCGCATTCTCGAGCTTTCGGTCGAGCACGCGTCCAGCCGTCGCCAATTCGGAAAGCCGATCGGGGAGTTTCAGATGATTCAGTCCATGCTGGCCGACAGCGCAACCGAGATTTCCGCGGCCCGCCTCAATCTCTACCATGCCGCCTGGCTCGTCGACCAGGGCCGGCGCGCTAGCGAGAAGATATCCATGGTGAAGCTTCAGGCCTCGGAGATGCTCGGGCGCGTCGCCGACAGGGCGGTTCAGATTTTCGGAGGCAGCGGCTACGAGACGAGCCTGCCTATCGAGCGATACTACCGCGATGCGCGAATATTCCGGATATTCGACGGAACTTCGGAGATTCATCGCCGCATCCTGGCGCGCGGCCTCCTGCAGGGCCGCAGCGAACTTTACTGCTGGCGCGAGTAGTCCATGCCCGCGTTCGTGAGCGCCGAGCGCGCGGCGGAGCTGATTCCCGATAACGCGACCGTGGGCCTGGTCGGAGGCGGCGGCGGACTCGTGGAGGCGACTTTGCTGCACAAGGCGGTCGAGGAGCGATTCGTCGGCACCGGAAGGCCGCGAAACTTGTCCATCCTCCATTCCCTGGGCATCGGGGATCGAGGAGAGCGCGGGTTGAACCGTTTCGCCCACAGGGGCATGGTTCGGAAAGTGATCGGCGGGCACTGGGTCTGGTCGCCCAGGATGCAGAAGCTGGCCGGCGACAACGAAATCGAGGCTTTCGTGATGCCCGGCGGCGTAGCCATGCAGCTGCTCCGCGAAATCGCGGCGGGCCGCCCCGGACTCATTACCCGGGTTGGACTGGGAACATTCGTCGATCCTCGGCAGGAAGGCGGACGGATGAACGCCGCCGCCAGGGGCGATATCGCCGAACTGATCGAATTGGACGGTCAGGAATATCTTCGCTATTTCACGTTTCCGATCGACGTGGCCCTGCTCAAGGGGTCGGTCGCCGACGACGACGGCAATATCAGCCTGGATCAGGAGCCGGCGAATGTCGAGATCTACGCGATGGCGGCGGCGGCGCGAAATTCCGGCGGAAAGGTGGTATTCCAGGTCAGGGAAAAGGTTCCCGTCGGAACCTTCGGCGCAAGGTCCGCGCGAATTCCGTCGGCGATCGTCGATGCGATCGTAGTCGACCCGAACCAGCGGCAGGGATACGATCTCGTTTACGACCCTTCGATTTCGGGCGAAGCCCGGAAGGAGGAGCCTCCGCCGGATATGCCGCCGTTCTCGGTACGGCGAATAATCGCGAGCCGCGCCTGCGAGGAGCTTGTCGACGGCGCGGTCGTCAATTACGGATTCGGAATACCTGACGAAGTCGCCAGCATCGTCGCCGCTCGAGGCGACCTCGGGAAATACTATCAGACGATCGAGCACGGAACCTACGGGGGGACGCTGCTAACCGGAATGCTGTTCGGATACGCCAGAAACCCGACCTGCATGATCGACGGTCCTTCGCAGTTCGACTTCTACTCCGGAGGCGGGCTCGACGTGGCGTTTCTCGGATTCGGGGAGGTCGATCGGGAGGGCAACGTCAACGTGTCCAAGCTCGGCGGCGTGGCGGTAGGTCCGGGCGGGTTCATCGATATCGCGCAGAACGCGAAGAAGGTCGTTTTCGTCGGAACGTTCGAGGCCAAGGGCCTTCGAACATCGGCCGGCAGCGGCCGTTTATCGATCGAGCGATACGGCTCGGTTTGTAAATTCGTCGACAAGGTGGAGCAAATAACGTTTTCCGGAAAGCAGGCAGCGATGACGAAACAGGACATAATTTACGTAACCGAGCGCGCGGTCTTTAAATTAAGGGACGGAAGCCTCGAGCTGACCGAGGTCGCGCCGGGGATCGACCTGCAGGCCGATATTCTGGACAGGGCGGAATTCAGGCCGAAAATCGGTGGATCGATCAAGGAAATGGATGCGTTCCACTTTACGGACGGCGCAAATGCCTAGAGTTCGGCTGGCGATATCCGGAGCGGGCGCAATCGGCAAAAGGCACGCGTCCGTAATTGTGAATTCCGACAGGGCGAAGCTTGTCGCGGTCGCTAGCCTCGGGCCGTCCGCCGAAGAGGTCGCGACTGAGTACGGCGTCGACTTCTTCGAAGATACCGAAACCATGGTCGCGGCGAAAGAGCCCGACGGCGTCATCGTTTCGACGCCGACGGAATTCCATCTCGAACCGGCGCTGGCGGCCATGGACGCAGGCGCCGGAGTATTGATAGAGAAGCCGATCGCCGCGACGATGCAGGACGCGCTTGCGATATGCGAAAGAGCGGAGTCCGCCGGCGTTCCGGTGCTGGTCGGGCACCAGCGCCGCTACTATCCGCAAGTTTCGGCGGCGCGGCAAATTGTCGCGTCCGGCGAAATCGGAAAGCTTGTAGCCGTCTGCGGGCAGTGGAACGCTCGCAAGCACGACGAATACTACTTGCCGGAGTACCGGAAGCGCAGGGAGGCAAGCCCGATTTTTACAAACCTCACGCATGATCTGGATACGCTGCGCTACATTTGCGGCGAACTCGAAAGCGTCACCGCCGAAACGTCGAATATTGTTCTTGGAATGGAAAAGGACGACGCCGCCGCGATGGTCTTCCGGTTCGCGAACGGAAGCATCGGAACGTTCCTGCTTTCAGACCAGACCCCGTCGCCCTGGACGTGGGAGTTCGCTACCGGCGAGAACGTCGATTATCCGCGTTCTCGCCAGAATGCGTGCCGCTTCATGGGCACGAAAGGTTCATTGGATTTTCCGAATCTGCGTCTTTGGCTGCAGGACGAGCCGAATCCAAACTGGAAGCACGAGATAAGGCCGAGAGAAATTCCGCTTGAGACGCCGGATCCCTATGCCTTGCAGATCGATCATTTCGCCGATGTCCTGCTCGGGAAAGCCGAGCCAATCGTCGGAGCCTACGACGCTGCTAAAACGCTCGAGGCGCTGCTGGCGGTTATGGAGTCCTCGGAATCGGGCCGGAGAGTCACGCTATGAGCGAGGCGCGCTTTCGCAGCATCCGGGTCAGCAGGAGCGGGGATGCGACCTTTATCGAAATCAATCGGCCGCATCGTTCGAATTCATTGCACGGAGACGCGCATTTCGAGCTGGACCGCGCTTTCGCCGAATTCGATTCGGACGATACTCAGCGCGTAGCCGTAATCCGCGGGGCCGGCGAGCGAGCGTTCTGCGCGGGTACCGACCTGAAGGAGCAGTCTGTACGCGGGGAGACGCCAATGCCGGAGACCGGGTTTGCGGGACTGACCGAAAGATTTGGTCTGAGCAAGCCGGTTATCGCTGCGGTCAACGGCGATGCCATTGGCGGCGGGCTTGAAGTCGTACTCGCTTGCGACCTTGCGATTGCCGCGGATAGCGCGCGTTTCGGATTGCCGGAGCCGCATGTGGGGCTAGCCGCGTCGGGCGGCCTCCATCGCTTGGCCCGAACGATTCCCTTGAAACGCGCCATGGAAATTGCATTGACCGGCCGGCTGTTCGGAGCAGTCGAGGCGTATGAATTCGGCTTGGTCAACCGGGTAGTGAAGCCGGCTGAGCTCGAATCCGCCGTCGGCGACTTGATAGGCCAGATCCGCCGCGGAGCTCCTCTGTCGATTCGAGCGACGAAGGAGATGATCTCGCGCGGGCTGGACGAAGCGTCGCTGGAGCAGGCGTTCGCCCGGTCCTACCCCTCCTACCGAAAGATGCTGAATAGTCGCGATGCCGTCGAGGGCGTAGCCGCGTTCGCCGAGAAGCGGGCGCCGAAGTGGACCGGAACTTGAACTTGCGCGAAGGCCGTCGTAGCCGCCCTTCGTTGCCGGCCTTGCGTCCTTCGACGGCGAAGTAGCCGGAATTCGTCCGGTTTCGGCCGAAGCTTCGCAAATGCGCCGTCTGCCGACCGAAAGGATTCGTCGGAATGGATGTCGCCGTATCCGCAATCCGTTTCCAATTGCCGCCGAAGGCCCCCTCGACATACTGATCGGACTGCACATCGCCACCAGTTCGCTCGGGGCCGATGACGATGCCCGCTCGCCGGGGGCGAAGCGAACGAGACAGAATATCCGCGGAATACGGAAAGCTTCGATTTTCCTGTCGCGCGGTCCCCGCGTGCGTCTCCGCCGAAAACGCCGGTCCGAAAAGCGCAAGGCGAATTCGATTCAGGCCTGCATCTCAATGTCCGGAATTAAGTCGCCCGAACTACTGAGTCGCTCGGTCGAATCTCATTATTTCATAGCAAAGAAACGAAATCGCAATGCATGCCGCGCCGTTTTCGAATAGGATCGGAATTAGAATTGCTTCATCGCGCGAGCCTCCGGAAAGGAGAGATGAAACTGCAAGAACGATAGCCGCCGCCTCTTCCCTGGTCGCGAGTCCATGCGCGACCGCGATCTCGGCGAGCAATGCCGGATGTTCCAGCTCTACCGCCAATTCGCCGACAGGATATCCGGATGGCGCGAATTCAAGGCCGCCGTCCATAGATAGATCTAGCCCGTTAATGCTCGAATTCAGGCTATCGAAAGTGATTTCGGAAATGTAGGGCAATAAGTCGTGGAAATCACTTGAGCGCGGCGGGCCGTCGAAATGGACTCTGATATCGCCGGAGAGATCGGATACGCTTAGAGTCGTGTCCGCGGAATTTAGAATGCCCGAATTCGACGCCGAGTCGAATTCCGCTTCGGATATTGCGATGCCGATCCTGTAGGCCTCGGCATCGGTCCCAACTCTTTCGACCGCCAAGACCCCGCCGGAAAACGATCCGACCGCCCGGTCGGAGGCCAGCACATCGGCGCGATCGAATTCGAGGGCGAATCGCTCGGGCATGGAATCCGGCCGCCTTTCGAAAACGAAGCTCGCCTTCATGCCGCTCGAGTCGACGATGAATTCTTCGTCCCCGAAAGTAATCGCCTGCGTTTCGGGCCAGACCGCGATCAGATGGCTCCAATCGTAGCTTAGCGACAATATCTGGATAAACGGCGCCGTCCAGCGGGTCCGAGATCGAGAATCGGCGATCTCCGGATTGGCGATCGTAAAGTCGAAGCGATTCGGAAAGCCGCTAACGGAAATGTCGGAATACCGGATGTCGAGGGAGGATTCTCGTCGCAGCCTGTCTTCGACCGCAGCCTTTGCGATACGGCCTCCTATAAGCCAGTAGGCGCTCCAGCCCAATCCCAGGAGCAGAATTGCAGCGGTTAAGGCTTTCAACGAGATGAATTTCAATCTAGCAGCTCTTGGCAAGGCGATGATGCGCCGAGAACGAACTATTACGCGGGAATGCGAAATGCCAGATGTCGGATTTTGGGTATTCGGCTACGGGTCCCTCCTTTGGAACCCCGGATTCAATCCGGTCGAGAAAAGGCTTGCCAGGCTTCGAGGCTACAGCAGATCCTTTTGCATGCGTTCGCTTCACCATCGGGGAACGCCGGAAAGGCCCGGCCTCGTTCTGGCCCTCGACGAACGGAGCGGCGAGCATTGCGACGGCATGGCGTTCAGCGCCGCGCCCGGGGAGTCGGCTACGGTTTTGCGCGATCTTCGGGAGCGCGAGTTGATTTCCGATGCGTATTTGGAAAGGCGCGTTCGCATTGAATTCCATGATGGCGGCGAAACTACGGCGCTGGCATTCATCGTCGACCCGGAGCATGAGCAGTATTGCGGAGAGCTGCCTATCGAAGCGCAAGTCGGCATCATTGCCTCGGCGCACGGCGGCCGCGGGAAAAATTCCGAATATCTCTACAGGACTTCCGAATGCTTGTCGCTTCTTGGAATCAACGATCCGCTACTGGACGAACTCGCTGATCGCGTTCGCGCTCTGGACGGCGACTAATCCGGTCCTACGAGCAGAATCGTGCCTTTTTTTCCTGAAACCCGGACATGGTCGCCGGACGCGGCATCGAAGGATTCGGCTTTGCGCGCTTTCCACGGCGTGCCATCGATTTCGATCCTTCCTTCCGCCCCGCGAAACTCGATAACGGTCGCCCTCCTTCCAATCATTTGCGCTGATCGATCATTCAAAACCGATGCATCCTTGTTTCGTCGATCGATTCTGGCCATGGCCCAGCGTCCGACGATTGAAAGAATGACGGAGACGGCGGCGAAGATCCCTATCTGGACGTCGCCTGACAGTTCCGGAGAGAACGCCAGCCAGCCGCCGAGGGCGAGGGCGGCGAGAGCCGGCCAGACGAGAAAGTACGAAGGCGCGATCAATTCAATTCCGCCAAGGGCGAATCCGAAAGCAATCCACCAAAGCGGCGAGATTCCTTCTAGGAAGTCGAACATTCAGGCATCTCTCAAGAACCGCCTTTGCTCGAAAACGTCTCCTTCGCGATTTCCGCAATGCCCGCGACAGATCCGATCACGGCGCTTGCCTCCAGCGGAATCATAATCGTTTTGGAATTCTCCGAAGCCGCGATATCGCGGAGCGATTCTACGTATTTTTGAGCAACGAAATAATTGATCGCCTGCACGCCGCCCGCCGCGATCGCCGCGGAAACGACTTCGGTGGCCCTGGCCTCGGCCTCGGCCTCGCGCTCTCGCGCCTCCGCGTCTAGGAACGCGGCTTCCTTGCGTCCCTCCGCTTCGCGAACCTGCGCTTCCCGCAATCCTTCGGCGCGCAGAATGGCGGATTGCTTCTCGCCCTCGGCCTGGAGGATATCGGCTCGCTTTTCTCTTTCGGCCTTCATCTGCCTGGTCATTGCTTCCGTAATGTCGGGCGGCGGCTGCAGATCCTTGATTTCGATTCGGGTTACCTTGACGCCCCACGGATGAACGGCCTCGTCGATTACGTTCAGCAGCTTGGTATTTATGATTTCTCGATTCGTCAGGGATTCGTCGAGATCCATGGCGCCGATAACCGACCTGATGTTCGTTTGCGTCAGGTTTTCCAGCGCGAGTTCCAGATTGCGCACTTCGTAGGCTGCCTTCGATGCCTCCGTAACCTGATAGAAGGCTATCGCATCCGCCGAAATCGTCGCGTTGTCGCGCGTGATGACTTCTTGCGCGCCGACACTGAGGACGGTTTCCATCATATTGATTCGCGAGCCGACTCTTTCGATAAACGGGAGAAGGAGCCTGAGCCCCGGTCTTTGCGTGCGAGTGTAGCGACCGAACCGCTCGACCGTCCACTCTTCGCCCTGAGGCACCGATTTGACCATTGACAATAACAGGATACCTGCGAATACTAGCAGCACTACAATCAACACGGAAAAAGCACCGAAATTCAAAGGGAAGCCGCCCGGCAAAATCTGATCCATAATCGTCCTGCATGATTCCGTGGTTGGGTCGTAAGGCAATTATATTGGTGCGTTGCGTAAAACAAGATGCCAGTTGTGGGAATCCTGATCGCGGATTAAGGCTTTCCCGAACTATGGACGCAGGTTTCCAGGACAGGGAGTTCTATGGACGCGGCGGAACGCGGTAGCCCGATTCAATTTGACCAGCCGTTGCAGCAAATTACCCTTATGCTTGCGGTGGTCGGCTTGGTCGCCGTCGGCTCGTACGGCGCCTTTGGATTCGTCGGGCCGGTTTTTTTCGCCAACCCGTATTTGAACGGCGTCATCCTCGGGGTTTTTATCGTGGGGCTGCTGGCATGCTTCTGGCAGATCGGCCAGATCGTGTCATCGGTAAAATGGATTATCGGATTCGTTGACAGAAAGGACGGTCGCGCCGACATCGACGCTGCTCCGAGGCTTCTGGCTTCGCTTGCCGCGCTGCTCGGGAAGCGCGGCGCGAAGCTGCAGCTGTCGGCGGCTTCCACCCAGTCCATCCTTGAATCCGTCGCCACGCGCATGGATGAATCGCGTGACATAACCCGCTACCTTTCCAATCTGCTGATTTTTTTGGGGCTACTTGGAACATTTTTCGGGCTGGCAACCACAGTTCCCGCCGTCGTCGACATTATTCGATCATTGGAGCCCAAGCCGAACGAAGACAGCATCACCGTTTTCTCTCGGTTGATCAACGGCCTCGAAAGGCAGCTGGGCGGAATGGGAACGGCGTTTTCATCTTCGCTGCTAGGATTGTCCGGATCGCTTGTCGTAGGTCTTCTCGATCTGTTCGCCGGGCATGGGCAGAACCGCTTCTATCGGCAGCTCGAAAATTGGCTGTCGGGAATAACCCGCGTGGGGTTGATCCACGGAGACATCGATATCGAGGGAACGGGGCTGCCGAATTCATCCGCGGCGCTTGCTGGCTTTGCCGAGCAAGTCGATGAATTCAGGGAAAGCTTGGAGTTGGCTGCATCGCGGCAAAGGGAAGCGCTCGAAAAAATCGACGAATCGATTTTCTCTTTGGCCGAAACGGTCGAAAGGCAGAGCCAGCAACTGAAGCCGGTTTCAGATAGTTCCGGCGACAGCGCGAAATTAGCGGCTACTCTCGAAAAAATCTCCGACAATCAGCAGGCGATAATTGAGCAATTGTCATTGCTTAGCGTTAACTACAGCGATGTGAAGACGAGCGCGGCCCTGGAAAGAATCCAGGCCGAGCTAGTTCGCGGCAACACGGATGCGATCGAAGCCAACGAGAACTTGCTTTGGCACTTGCAGCAATCGACGGGCGAGATCTCGGCGGGGCTGCGAGACGTAGCCGCAGGGCGAGCCGCTAGAATTTCCAATCGGCGAGAAGCGGGCGCGAAAGGCTTGGAGCAGGAGTAGCGCATGCCATTGATTCGGCGTTCAGGCAGCCGATTTACGGGAACGATCTGGACCGGATTCGTAGATGCCATGACGGCTCTGCTGCTGGTCCTAATCTTCCTTCTGACGATATTCATGATCGTGCAGTACATTCTGCGCGAGACGATTTCCGACCAGGACGTTGAGCTGGCAGAGCTAACCGTACAATTCAACGAACTCGGAAAGTCGCTGGGATTGGAGCAGCAGAAAACATTCAATTTGACTGCCGACCTTGCCGAAAGGGACGGCTTGCTTGCCGAAATGCGCCGCAGAAACGCCGAAAATGAAGCGGTAATCGTGAATCTGACGGCGCAGGGGTCAAAGCAATCGCAAATGATCGATGAATTCATGGCGGCGAATGCGGGGCTAGCGGAGCAGGTCGCGGCGCTGAACCTGGATATACTAGGATTTCTGGGTCAAAACTCGGATCTGGAATTGCAACTTGATTCCGCCCGGCAGGAATATCGGCAGCTGGAGTCCCGCATCGAGGTTGCCGAAAGCGAGAACACGAGGCTGGCGACGGAAGGCGAAGTGCTGCTTGCCGCGCTGGAGGATGCTCGCGACCGAATTGCAAAGGACGAAGAGGCTGCGCGACTGGCGAACGAGCGCCGCTCGATATTGGAAGCGCTTGTGCAGGACCTCAGAAATAGCGTCGCTTCGACGGAATTCTCTCTTGCTCAAGCTCTTGCGTCCCTCCAGGGCGCCGAAGACCGGTCAACTGCCAGGCTTGAAGAAATTCTGCTTTTGGAAGACCGACTGAACGACAGCGAACGTCGGCGCCTGGCGGAAGAAGCGGCTGCGGCACTGCTGCTTAGCGAAACCGAAAGCGAGCGCAATGAAATTCGCGACGCCCAAACGGCTGCGCTCGAGCAAATCGCGCTGCTGGAATCCCGTCTTGCCGACGAGCAGGAATCTCGTTTTTCCGAGAGCCAGCGGCTTGCGGCCCGCATCGCGGCACTTCAGGGGGCGCTGGAAGAAAAGGAGCGGGCTCTGCTGATCGAGGCGGCTGCGGTCGCGTCGGCGCGTGAGATGCTCGGCGAGGCTCGGGGCGAGTCGGCGCGGCGGCTTGACGAGATCGAAAGCCTTCGGGAGCGTCTCGGCGACCAGGAGCGGGAGCGGCTTGCGGAGGCCGCGGCTGCGGCGCTTCTTCTAAGCGACGCCGAGCAGGAGCGCGACGAGTTCCGCGACGCGCACGCGCTTGCGCTTTCGCAGGTTGCTTCACTGGAATCCCGGGTAGCGGAGGAGCGGGCGTCGCGGCTGGATGAAGCTCAGCGATTTGCGGCCCGCCTTGCCGCCCTCCGTGGCGAGATCGAGGAAAAGGAGCGGGCTCTGCTGATCGAGGCGGCTGCGGTCGCGTCGGCGCGTGAGATGCTCGGCGAGGCTCGGGGCGAGTCGGCGCGGCGGCTTGACGAGATCGAAAGCCTTCGGGAGCGTCTCGGCG
>MPMP01000086.1 GCA_002238565.1 Albidovulum sp. bin36 | reverse complement strand
AGCGGGATCGTGTGGGGCGGCAGGCGGGAGAGATTGGCGAGCGTGCGTTTCTGCACCCGGTTGTTGTTGTCGCGATAGCTCTGCCTGAGGAGGACGGAGGTGTATGTTTTTCCGTTCTGACGGGACTCGATGACGGCGACATGCATGGATGGAGAATCGGCCATGGGTGTGCTCCTGATAGATAGTGCCTACATGTTTGTCCCATTCTGGATGGCCCCGCCTATAATGTCAAGAGGGTTTTTCACAAAAATGTGGGGTTATTGCGGAAAATATTGGAGATGTCTGCTGTCGGGTCGCAAGACGGACCGCGAATGTCTACTGCCTACAAGAATCCAGTTCGGGAGGTGCCTGCCCCCCTGTAACCCCTTGAATATACGCAAAATAAAAGTGAAAACAAGAGCAAAATAGTCCAGAACTTCAGATTAAACTGCCGAAGAGCGAAAAAACGAATTTTTTCCCTTGGGGCCGTTAACGTCCATGCGCAGATTCGTTTCTTGCTCCGAATCTTTCCGAGGGCGAAGCATAGATCCGCGAATTCAAGGAGCTGAAGACGACGACCTTCTTCGGCGGTGCCTGAGCCATCGGCAGGTTTTCGATCGCCGCCTCGCGCCTGTTCGCCAATTTCAAAATCGGGATGCGACTTCTCTGCCGCGAGGTCGGGACGATGATCCTCGCGCTCGGCGCCTTCGTCGCCGAATTCGTCGCGCGGATCATGAATGGCCTGCCCGGCGCCTGCGGCGCGAGCGATCGGGAAGATCGTGCTAGCGAATGTCGATGAAACCGAGGAGCAAGTGGATGAATAGCTAGGCCGCCCGGGTCCGAAATCCCCGGAGAAGCCCCGGATTCCCACCGAAAGGCCGGATCGGGGGCTTTCCTATTCGAATGCAGAAAAAATTTAATCGAATGCCATCGCTTCGCCAACTGCGGAGATCGAAAACGGCGAGGCGCTATGACATTTCGACGTGCTAGATCATTCCTGCAAAATACAGGCGACGGATTGTGCGTTGGGAGTTGCAAGTCCGCAAGCTGCCCGTCGGATCGGCCGTTTGCGTGGCCGGAAACAAATCTTCATTCGATACCCGCGGGAAGAGATCGGAGATGTGCATGTCGGCGGCGGGTGGCCATGCGTTACTAGCCTTCCGGGCGCAGCCATAGTCGAGACCCTTCGACCTCGCCTAGGCAATGCTGTCGCGCAGCTTAGCGCCGCTGTCGAACGCACCGCCTGCGCCGGTCTCGCGAGGCCCGGAGTGGAATTGCCGCCGAAGGAGAAGTTCATCCAATTTCAAAATCTCGATTAAAAAAACCTCGAAAATTAGCAAGATCTCATAGTTTGCTTTCGCCCGCATTTTTTGGATTGCCGGCTGGAAAATCGAACCAACGATGCCGGCCGATGCTGAAGATTGCGCTGTTTCGATCCTCGTTCAATGGGAAATCGGAAACTCGTCCCAAGTTCTTCCATCAAGCGTCCGTCCGGTCTTCTTCTTGCTTGGACCGCCCCATTGTTTGAAGTGGAAGGCGATGCCCGCATTGTCGCACTGGTCGCGAATGGTCCGCACCCAGTCCGGATTTATCGGGCGAGCTCCGGGTCCGCTTTCTCCGCCGGCAATTACCCATTCAATTCGTTCCAAATCGAGATCATTCAACGGTCCGAGCAAAGGTTCAAGGCTTAGGAATTTTATGGCGGCGCCAGTTCTGCGCAGGTGATCAATTCGAAACTGGTAGTCGGTGTTTTCTACGCTAACACCCATCCAGACGTTCCTCGGCCATTCAAGTGCGCCGGACAATTCTTCTAGCCTCGCGGATCGTTTCGTGAGTATTTGGTAGGTGTGCTGAGGAGTCTTTTTCATTGTCGCAAACACTTGCCGGATGAAAGCCAGCGGTACAGCTTCGTGAAACAAATCGGACATGGAATTAACGAAAATCATTCGCCCGGCTTTCCAATTTACAGGAAGGTTCACGCTCGCTTGGTCAGTCCGCACGACACCGTTCCACTTGGGTCTACCACCGGACATTCGCGTCGTACCCGCGTACTTCGGCTGCCCCATAGCCTCGAGACGCCGTGCCAACCGCATGGCGTAGCAGTTGGTGCATCCAGGTGAGATGACCGTGCAACCGACTACGGGATTCCAAGTCGACTCGGTCCATTCAATCGAAGAGCTATTGGCCATTGCGCCCTCTTTTTAGAAACTTGATCAGCACATGGTCTGCGAACGTTCCTGCGCGGCGTTTGCCCTTCGTCGTGCGTACTTCGATAGCGCCCTTTTTTTCGAGTTGCTTTAAAACTTCTTTGTAATTCTTCTCAATATAGGGCGTATCGACGCTATGCCTCTTGTATAGGTCCATGAATCTTAGTTCCTCGCCTTCAAAGTGATCGAATAGGCTTTTTTCGAGATAGCTGATGGGCTGATCCAGCGAGAACAGCAGCGGCATCGAAGCGTCGGCAGGCGAGTATGCTAATGACGGAACGCCTTGGTCTTTGGTTGAGCTTTCACTCGCCATAATGCCCTTCATGATGTCATAACCGCGAGAATGCTCCGACACGAAAATGAGTTTGTCAGGACTTCGCCAAACAACTCATAAACTACAGGCGCAATTCGGACTTCACGCTTGACGCAACGGCCATAGACAACGGCGGTGGAACCGCATTGGCAACTTGCCTGTGCTGGTCAAGGTTCTTGACAACGCCCGTCCGGCGCCGAATTGGTCCTTCAAGAATGTGATCATCCGGAAACCCTTGAAGCCGCGCCGCTTCTCTTGGCGTGATGTAACGGTTTTCCGTTGGATGATACAACGCTTCCCCGCATCGCAAGGTCAACGACGGCTTGTTTCGGTCCAGTCGGCGAAACTTGGTGGAGTCCTTTGGTGTCAGACGCCTTACAACGTCCGATGGCGCACCCGAGGCCTTTGACAGCCAAAGCCCTTCCGGCACGAATGAAATTCTGTATCGGTCGCGGTCCGGCGTCACGTCAACATGATTGGGTGCCAATGGCTCTCGGTTTGGCGGCATGGCCTTCGGCAACCCCTCCAGCGCATCGCCCGCCGTCCGGGTGACAATCGTTCTTTTCGGCTCCGGGAAGGCAAAGGACTGACCAGCAGGCACGGCAACAATCACCGCCCGCTTCCTGCGTTGCGGCACGTCAAACTCAAGAGCGTTAAGAACGCTCGCGTGGGTATCGTATCCGATGGAAAAGAACGCCTCTTGCATCATGTCGAGAACGGTCATTCCGTCTGCCGCCTCTGTAGCAAGAAATGTCGGCACTTGTTCAAGCATGATGGCGGCAGGGCGCAGGACTTCCGCAAACCTGACCATCTCAAAGGCAAGTCGGCCACGCGAATCGTCAAGCCCGCGCTTGTGGCCGATCTGGCTGAATGACTGGCAGGGCGGTCCACCATGCAAAAGCGCAACGTCACCGCTTGCCAGTTCTAAAGAGTCCAGCGTTCTTTTTGGGTCCAATGCCCGCACGTCCACTTGCCAAACCGCCATTCGGGAAGAATTCCGGCGTAGCGTTGAGGCGCAATGCGGGTCCATTTCGATTGAACAAACGTTGTTGAATCCCGCTTTGCTGACGCCAATGTCCATACCCCCGGCACCCGAAAACAGGGATATGGCTTTCGGCTTCATGACCTAGCCTCGGATGCCAAGCCGTTGTCGGCGGTGAGGTCCGCATAGCGCAGCTGCTTCCCGACCATCCCGGACACAACGCCTTGCATCATGTTCAGAGTTTCGCGATTCCGGGCGTTGTGCCGACCCGCGAATTCTTCAGCGTACCGTTGCAAATGCTTTTTGCCGAACTTGTGGAACACGACCTTGTGCCCGCGTTCCAAATTGGCCCGGAAGCTCTCTATGCCGTCGGCATGGGCCATGTCGCGCACGGATTCCCCTGCGCTATGGTTAACGCTCTCGTGCGCCCGGTCGATGCCCGCGTAGCCGCGACCATCATCCGCGTAGACCTGCGCAGTCGCTTCGCTGTGGTTTTCCCCGAAACCTTGGAGCGTTTTGGCCGCGGTGTCCGGCGCGACCTGGCCGACCTCCCGATCCTTTACGCCCGCGACGATGGCCTTGCCGATGCCACCACGACACGCATTCAGCTTCTTGTCACGGTGCTTGTTCTTTTCGAGTCCGCCGATGCAGGTCTCATCCGCCCCAACCGGTCCGGAGAACTGAGGCGTTTCGCCTGCCGCGAACGCGGCCCGCAGACGGTGCATCAGGTGCCAAGCCGACTTCCGGGTGATTTCCAGTTCCCGATGCAGCTTCATGCTCGAGATGCCCTCGAGGTTCGTTGTCAGGATGTAGACCGCAATCGCCCAGTCGCGGCATTCCAGTTTCGTCCCCTTCATGACCGTTCCCGACTTGATACTGAACTGCGGACGGTTCGGGCAGTCGCGGCAGCGATGCGTCATGCTGCTATGCTTGATGCCGGACTGGACGTTGAAGCTGCCGCAGTGCGGACAGTAGGGACCATCCGGCCAGATTTCAGACTCCAGCCACTTCCGCGCCGCTTCCTCGTTCGGGAACGTCTTCATCAATTGCTTGATGCCGACGCCCTTGCGGTGCGACTTGCCCGGTGTCTGCTGTGCCATGCGAATCTCCCTGCTGTTGGGATTCTACTGTAACGGATTTGGCGGCGGCGGCGTTAAGATGAAAATGGGATTCTCGTATATAATTCCCCATTGTTTACATGCTTATACCTATGCTCTATAGAACACAATATGAACAAAAGCAAGGCGTAAAGTGGAGCGCGCAGGCATTTTTCCAAATTTTGCGTCCGCAGCCTGTCGAGATGCATAGATGCAATCTTGATTTGTTGTTTCAAGGAGACGCGGACCGCCTGGCGTTGCAGTCAAGGCGGTTGGCCCGGTGCGAAGAAATTGTCTTCGGAAGAATCAGTTAATCCCGCTATGGTATCCATGACTGTTCGGTTGCGAGAATTGCTGTCTGCAGGATCGGAAATCGAAATTCGGTTAAACAAGGGAATGCAAATTGGTCAGATCTCTAAATCCACGCGATGTTCCCGGCCACAAGAATCCCATTCCCGCGGCAGCGATGCATCGCGGGGTGATCATGAGTTCCGCAATTTCAGGAGCCGAAGCGGGAACGGGAAACTATCCCGGAAGTTTGGAATCGCAGATTGAATTGGCGTTCAGGCATTTTCGTTCTATTTTGGCGGAAGGGAACGCGGATCCGCAAGATGTCGTGAAAGTCGATTTGATTTTTCGAAATCTAGACGACAGGCCGTTGGTCAACGAGCATTGGCTCGAACTCTATCCGGACGGCGCGTCGCGTCCCGCGCGGCATGCCAGCGTCTCTTCCCATATGCCGGCAGGGTGTCTTTTCCAAATCCAGTTCATGGCCGTTGTAGAAGAATAATGCCTAGAACTTCGAAGTCATCCAAATTGACATTGGGAGTGCTGGGCGCGGGCGAAATGGGGGCTGCAATTGCCGCTCGCTTCGTCATCGCCGGGTACGAAACCCTCGGCTTGCTGGAGGGAAGAAGCTCCGAATCGCTTCGGCGCGCCGGAGAAGCCGGCCTTCGCGACGCGGGAGGCGCGGCGCAGCTCGCATCGGCTTGCGATATTGTCTTTTCCGTGCTGCCGCCGTCGGAAGCTGAATCCGCAGCGAGCCTCGTAGCCGATGGCATGCGCCGAGGTCGAAAACGCGTTTGTTTCGTGGAGGCGAATGCGATTTCTCCGAAATTGACGATGCGGATCGCCGGATTTTTTCGAGATTTGAATGCCGTATATGTCGATGGCGGCATAGTCGGCTCGCCGCCCGATAACGCTCGAAGGCCGCGTCTATTCGTCTCCGGCGCATGCGTTTCCGAACTGCATGAGCTGGATGGCACGGCATTCGACCTTGTCGAACTTGGACCTGAAATCGGAAAAGCGTCCGGAATGAAGATGGTCTACGCATCGTTGACCAAGGGGGTCAATGCGCTGCTTGCCGCCGGCCTGCTCGCAGCCGAGGAGATGGATCTTCTTGCAGCCCTGGTAGACGAATTGGGCGGCAGCCAAGCGGAGCTGCTTCGAAGGGCGGAAGAGAATATTCCAAGGCTTCCGGCCGACTCGGCTCGGTGGGTTCGTGAAATGGAGGAAATCAGAGACACGTTCGCCGGCTGCGACTTGCCGGGAGGGTTTCATCAAGGCGCGGCCGAGATCATGGACATGCTGTCTAGATCTCCATTCGGAACGGAAACGAGGCGCACGCGCGACATGTCCCGCGGCATGCTGGATACCGTTTCCGCCGTAGCTCGAAGTCGGAAGCGGCGAGACTCGGGCGATTGAATGCGTTGATCCGAGTTGCCCGGACTACGCGCTACAAGGTCAAATGCCTCGCTCTGGCGCCGCGTTCGAGAGCCGCCGCGGCAAGCTGGTCGATGTCGAGTTCGTACCTAACCTCGCGCAGAATTCTTAGCTCGTCCTGTTCGAGCCTGCCGTCCGCAGCCGCGATATCGCAGGCCATCGCGTAGGCCGTTTCATAAAGGCGGGGCGGTAAAGCGTCTCTAACCAATCCAAACAATGCGTCCAGCCCTTCGGCTTCTTCAAGCAAGTCGAGCACGGTTCGAGAAACCCGCGCGATTCGGTCCGTATCGAAATCCGCAAATGCCGGCAGATGGTTGACGATTCTTTCAATTGCGACGAGTTCGGACGTCTTCATATTCTCGTCGGATGCGGAAACCACGACCATGATGGCCAGCAGCGCGTCCTGCGCCGTAAGCGATTGCGATGACCCATTCATTATTCGTCCAGCCGATCGTTGCTAGCGTTGCGTTTAGCGCCTAAGTTATTGACCAAGTCGGCGCACTTCAATAGTGGCAGAAAAATCGCAGCTGAATTTGCGCGGATTCGAGCCGGAATATGGCAAGCCACAGAGAAAATTCCCTGAAATCCAATGCTTGGCCGTTCGAAGAGGCAAGACGAGTTCTTGCGCGAATCCGGAATGGAGAGCCGAGCAAGGGCTTCGTCCTGTTTCAAACCGGCTACGGGCCGTCCGGGCTTCCCCACATCGGCACGTTCGGCGAAGTGGCTCGCACGAACATGGTGCGGAACGCGTTCGAGCAGATTTCGGACATTCCCACTAGGCTCATTTGCTTTTCCGATGATATGGACGGTCTGAGAAAGGTTCCGGGGAACGTGCCGAACGCCGCGCAAATGGAATCGGATATCGGGCTTCCGCTTACGAAGGTCAGAGACCCGTTCGGCGAATTCGAAAGTTTCGGCCAGCACAACAACGCGAGGCTTCGCGCCTTTCTCGACCAATTCGGGTTCAAGTACGAGTTTGCCTCTTCCACTCGCTACTATCGGGAAGGTCGCTTCGACGAATTATTGCTTTCAGTTCTCGAGCGCTTCGATGAAATCATGGCGATCATGCTGCCGTCTCTCGGCGGCGTGTCCGAAGGGCGGAAGGAAACATACTCGCCGTTTCTTCCCATAAGCCCGAAAACAGGCCGGGTTCTCCAGGTTCCGACGCTTGAGAGGAATCCTTCCAGGGGTACAATCGTCTATCGAGAGCCGGACGGCGAAAAAGTCGAAACGCCGGTAACCGGCGGGCGCGTTAAGCTCCAATGGAAGCCGGACTGGGCGATGAGGTGGGCGGCGCTCGAAGTCGATTACGAGATGTACGGCAAGGATTTGATTCCGTCCGCTTCGCTTGCGAACAAAATTTGCAGAAAGCTGGGAAGGCCGCCTCCGGTCAATCTTAGCTACGAATTGTTTTTGGATGCCGACGGCCAAAAAATTTCAAAATCGAAAGGCAACGGGCTGTCCATTGAAGAATGGCTGACTTATGCCTCGCCCGAGAGCCTTTCGCAGTTCATGTATCAGAAGCCCAAGACCGCGAAGCGGCTGTTTTTCGACATTATTCCCAAGACGGTTGATGAATATCATCAGCATTTGCGCGCATTCGAAACCCAGGATGAAGCGCAGCGCCTAAACAATCCCGTTTGGCATATCCACGGCGGCCGGCCGCCGGAATCGAAAATGGTCGTTCCTTTCGCGACGCTGCTCAATCTTGCGTCCGTGGTCTCGGCGGAAGATCCCGCAGTGCTATGGGGATTCCTGGCGAGATACGCTCCCGACGCGAATCCCGCAAACAATCCGGATTTGGACCACGCGGTCCATTTTGCGCTTCGATACTATAGAGACAAGGTCGCGCCCGAACGCAAGTTTCGCGCTCCGAACGCCAAGGAATACGCGGCGCTGAGGGATCTTTCGGGCCGGCTTCGCGCATGGACGGGCGACTTGGATCCCGAGCTATTGCAGTCCGTCGCTTTCGCAGTCGGGCGCGAACACGCGTTCGAGCCCTTGAGGGATTGGTTCCGCGCGCTCTACGAGATCTTGCTCGGCGCGAGCCAAGGTCCTCGGTTCGGAGGCTTCATCGCCCTGTACGGCATTCGGGAAACTGCGGATTTGATCGAAGAGCGCCTGGCTGGATAGCCGACTCTTCGCCGTTACCCGCCGATGCCGGGCGGGCGGATTTCGCCCGGTACAGTTCGCGGCGTCGATTGCGCGCCTCGAGGCGCCGCTGAATCCTCGTTGAACTCCGAATTGTAGAAGCGCGGCAACAATCGCCGGAAACATGATTCCCTTCCAACGCGATAATGGGCAAAGTTTCGCGCCGGATCTTTATGCTGCCTGCAGCGCTGTTCGGCATGAGACCGGAATTCGGCCGGCCTCAACCGTTCCGCGCGATCACCGCAGGACTGGAAAGCGTCGGCGATCGTCGCGTTCGGCGACATGCGCATCGGGAAGCAATCACTCATCGAAAGCGAGAATTATGCACTGGTATACTGCGGATACGCACTTCGGGCATGATAACATCATAAGATACTGCGACCGGCCTTTTTCGTCCTCGGAAGAAATGGACGCTCGAATCATAGCCAATTTTCGCCAGTGCGTTTCGAAAGACGACAACCTCTGGATTCTCGGCGATTTCGCCTACGGCAAAAAAAGCAAGGATATGGAATACTTGGCGGATTTGTTCCAGTCGCTTCCCGGGCGCAAGCACCTTGTCGTCGGCAACCACGACGGGACGAAGACGCTTGAACTGCCTTGGGATTCCATAGAGAAGATGGTTGAATTGAAAGACGGCCCGCAAAAGTCGAAGCACACGCTTTGCCACTATCCAATGCTAACGTGGAACGGGTTCAATAGGGGGGCGCTGCAGCTTTTCGGCCATGTGCATGAGAAATGGCTCGGTTCGCGGAAATCGGTCAATGTCGGCGTGGATGTCTGGGACTTCAGGCCGGTCGGGATCGAGGACATCGCGCAAAGAGCGGCGCGGCAGCCCGAAATAAAGATTTGGTAAGGCCTTGCATCGCCGCGTCGACTCGGTCCGGATTCAGCGCCTCCGCCCCTTATTCCGGCGACCTCGGCCGCCGCGACCCGATTGGCGGGCGGATGCGGCGGAGCCTGCGCTCTTCTTGGCGCCGACCGCTTCGTCGACCGCTTCGTGCAACGCGCTTTGACGCGCTAGCGGGTCGTCGGCGACCGTGAGTTCAATTGCTTCAAGTCGGCCTATCTCGTCGCGAAGCCGCGCCGCCTCTTCGAATTCGAGATTCTCGGCAGCTTCGAACATTTTGTCCTTCAAGCCGGCGATGTGCGCGGCGAAGTTGCCGCCGTGCGCGGGCTCTTCCAGCGTTGCGGTTACGCGCGCCATGTCCGCATCGCCGTCGTAAAGCCCGGCAAGCACGTCCGTTACGTTTTTCCGAATAGTCTCCGGCGTGATGCCGTTCACGCGGTTGTATTCCAGCTGCTTTTCGCGCCTGCGCTCGGTTTCCCTCAAGGCGCTGTCGATAGATTTGGTAACCTTGTCGGCAAACATGATCACGCGGCCGTCGGCATTTCGGGCGGCTCTGCCTATGGTTTGGATAAGCGAAGTCTCCGAACGCAGGAATCCTTCCTTGTCCGCGTCTAGGATTGCAACCAGCCCGCATTCCGGAATGTCGAGGCCTTCTCGAAGCAGGTTGATGCCGACAAGCACGTCGAACGCGCCTAGGCGAAGATCCCGGAGAATCTCGATTCGCTCCAGCGTGTCGATATCCGAATGCATGTAGCGCACGCGAACGCCCTGCTCGTGGAGGTATTCCGTAAGGTCTTCGGCCATTCGCTTCGTCAGCGTCGTAACCAGCGTCCTGTGGCCGGCCAGCGCAACTTTGCTCGCCTCGTCCAGCAAATCGTCGACCTGATTTTCGACCGGCCGGATTTCGACCATGGGATCGACCAGCCCGGTTGGCCGGATCACCTGCTCGGCGAAAACGCCGCATGTTTGATTGAGCTCCCAGTTCCCGGGGGTAGCGGAAACATAAATCGTCTGCGGCCGCATGGCGTCCCATTCCTCGAACTTCAGCGGCCGGTTGTCGGTGCAGGAGGGCAGCCTGAATCCGAATTCCGCCAGCGTGTGCTTTCGCCGGAAGTCGCCTTTGAACATGGCGCCGAGCTGCGGAACGGAAACGTGGGATTCATCCGCGAATACGATCGCGTGATCGGGAATGTACTCGAATAGCGTAGGAGGCGGCTCTCCGGGCATGCGGCCCGTTAGATAGCGGGAATAGTTTTCGATACCCGGGCAGCTTCCGGTCGCCTCGATCATTTCAATATCCAGCTTCGTTCTCTGATCGAGCCTCTGCGCTTCCAGCAGCTTTCCCTCGGATTCGAACTGGGCGACCTTCGCGCGCAATTCCGCCTTGATGCTGTTGAGAGCTTGACGGAGCGTCGGCTTCGGAATGACGTAATGGGAATTCGCGTAGATCCTCGTGCGTTCCAAGAAATCCGTTTTCTTGCCGGTCAGCGGGTCGAATTCCTTGATTTGCTCCAGGTGATTGCCGAAGAAGGAGTACTGCCAGGCCCTGTTTTCCAAGTGCGCCGGCCAGACTTCCAAAAGGTCGCCGCGAACTCGGAACGTGCCTCTCTGGAAAGCCTGATCGTTCCGCCGGTACTGCTGCGCCACGAGAGACGCCATGATTTCGCGCTGGTTGTATTCCTGTCCGGCCGCCAGGTCGACGATCATGGTTCCATAGGTTTCGGCCGAGCCGATGCCGTAGATGCAGGAGACCGATGCGACGATGATGACATCGTCCCGCTCGAGAAGAGCGCGAGTCGCCGAGTGGCGCATCCGGTCGATTTGCTCGTTGATCTGCGATTCCTTTTCGACGTACAAATCGGATTTCGGAACATAGGCCTCCGGCTGGTAGTAGTCGTAGTAGGAGACGAAGTATTCAACGGCGTTTTCCGGGAAAAACCCCATGAATTCGCCATAGAGCTGCGCCGCCAGCGTTTTATTCGGCGCGAGGATGATCGCCGGTCTTTGAAGCTGATCGATGACCTTGGCCATCGTAAAAGTCTTGCCGGTGCCGGTTGCGCCCAGCAGAACCTGGTCTCGCTCCTCGGACAGCAAGCCGTCGACGAGTTCCGCTATTGCCGTCGGCTGATCGCCGGCCGGCTCGAAAGTCGTGTGCATTACGAATTCCCTGCCGCCTTCGAGTTTTTC
Source organism: Albidovulum sp. bin36 (assembly GCA_002238565.1). Taxonomy (GTDB): domain Bacteria; phylum Pseudomonadota; class Alphaproteobacteria; order Rhodobacterales; family Rhodobacteraceae; genus JAPPFL01. The sequence goes on along the minus strand of MPMP01000086.1, from coordinate 13,668 downwards.
GCGCTCGGCAAAATCCGTAGGAACTTTCGCAGGTGCATTCATGTCGGTTCACCTCGCTTCCTTTTCATTGCCGCAAAGTCGAGCGGCTAAAATTTTGATCCCGATATTGCCCGAAGGAGAAAATTGGGCGATAATCCGGCTTTCGAAGTTCGGAATCGGATTCATGGCGGCAAGAATATATCAACCAGCTAGGAATGCTATGCAATCGGGTATCGCAAGGTCGCGCGAGTGGATTCTGGAGTATGCGCCTTCCTCGCCTCGAAGCCTGGACCCCCTGATGGGCTGGACGAGTTCCAACGATATGCAGTCCCAGGTGCGCCTTTCCTTCAAATCGCGCGAGGATGCCGAATCCTATGCGAAGGAACATGGAATCGAGTACGTGGTGTCAGTGCCAAAAAAGCGAAAATCGGTGATTCGGCCGAGAGGGTATGCCGAGAATTTCGCTGTGGACAGACGCAAAGCCTGGACCCACTAGCTGGAAAAGAAAAGCTACATGCAGCCGAATTCGACAATGCCATGAGAAAATGGCCTTGCAGCATTCCATTCGTTCGCAATATGCGCTGCCTGCGGCCCCTTAGCTCAACTGGATAGAGCGGCTGACTTCTAATCAGCAGGTTCGGGGTTCGAGTCCTCGAGGGGTCGCCAATGCAACGATAGCTAGTCCTCGAACTCGTTTGGATTGATAACTCAAAGGCTGGCTGGCTTGCGGCTATCCGCCGAGCTGTCGGGTCTTCTTCCGATTCGGCGCGGAGACCTTGACAGAACCAACCCGCCGCCGATGCGGCGCAAGCGCAAATCCGCAAATTCATGCCGACGCTGGAGGAAAAGGCCGGAAGCTTGTACCCAAGTCGTCTGAATAGTCGATTGGGAAGGCGAGCCAGAGCGGTTGGCCGAATTCACCATCATAAGCCGAGGGTATTGGAAGTACGTCCTCACGGAACTTTTCGTGCATTCCGGGCTGACCGGGCCGACTTCCCAATCGGAGAGCGCTCGGCCGAAATCATTTTCGGGCGATTGGCCGTTTGCCGGTCCGCAGAAGGGAAGGGCGCCGAGAGCGGGTTCGTCCGCATTTGTCGGACGACAGTCATAATGAAGCGCACGGTTCAGCCTCCATTCGGGAGCATCGGCCTAGCGAATGCGCATTCCTGATTCGATATCTTCCCGAGAGCAAGTGCCTGGCGCGCAATTATGCGAGGCGGGCGCGGAGACGCAGAATAATAGAATAATGGTTGCATTCATCATCAGGATGCAGTTGTGTTAGATTCCGCAGCGAGGCTTGAAACAGGCAACCGATGTTCAATCTGCAAACTCCGTTTTTCGTTCCGGTTTGGCGCCGAGCCTTAACCACCGCAATCTGCCTAGTCTGGACGCTGTTCGAGCTTTTGCTAGGCAATCCGGGCTGGGCATTGATCTTTGGCGCCGTGGGAGGCTGGTGCGTCTACCAATTCTTCGTCGTTTGGAAGGACCCGGAGGATGTAAGCACGGACGAGTAGTTCGGCATTAAAGTCTCAGTGTCTTGTCTGAAGCGAAGTATCGGGCAAATGGAGAATTGGTCCATCAAGTTACGTTTTCCAGAGTTGAACAGCGTGTCGGAATTCAAGCCGCTTCGCCGCGATTGCCTAGAGCCTTGGCCAAGGCGATGCAGGCCGCGCCAACTTCGCTGTCATTGCCGTCGTCTTTCGGGAATCGCTGGAAAGAATGGAATTTGTAAATCCTCCGTAGGATAAGGCGGAGAATCAGTCGAATTGAGGAATTTGGGATGAAGCGATTGCTGATCACGGGCGCGGCTGGCGCCCTTGGCTCCGTTTGCCGGCGGCGGCTGGGCCATCTTGCCGAAACGCTAAGAATCTCAAGTCGTAGCGACCTAGGCGAAGCGTCATCGAACGAAGAGATTGTCTACTGCGACCTAGGGAACAAGGCATCGGTCGAAAAACTTGTCGAGGGATGCGACGGCATCGTCCATATGGGCGGGCAGTCGATCGAAGCGCCATGGGAAGTTATTCGAAACTCCAATATCGAGGGAGTGTTTAATCTCTACGAGGCAGCGAGAAAGAACGGCAAGCCTCGCATCGTATTCGCAAGCTCCAACCATGCCATCGGCTTCCATGAGCAAACGGAAAGACTTGACGCGAATTCGCCGACGCGGCCGGACAGCCTATACGGCGTGTCCAAGGTCTTCGGCGAAGCGGTCGCCTCCACGTATTACAATAAATTCGGCATCGAAACCGCTTGCATCCGAATTGGGTCTTGCTTTCCCGAACCGAGAAATCACCGAATGCTATCGTCCTGGCTAAGCTACGACGACTTCGTGCGATTGATAGAACGAATCTTCGCCGTGCCCCGGCTTGGATGTCCAATAATCTACGGCGCATCCAATAATGACGCTTCCTGGTGGGACAATCGAATGGTCGCCTACCTTGGCTGGAAACCGAAGGACAATGCCGAGATGTACAGAACCAAAATCGATGCCGAACTGGGTCCGCCCGCTTCAAATGACGCCGATGCCATCTACCAAGGCGGCTTGTTCACTGCGGACGCTATCCACGAGAAAGGCTAGAATTCATTTCATCGGGTCTTCGGCGATAACGCGTTCAACATTTGATAAATCGAATCCGCTTGGCGCTCGATGCGAAAGATGGATTTCGAGACGCTTGACCGAGCGTAGTCTTCCTCGGTCAAGGCGGAAAAATTATTGGGCGAGCCTCGCCTCCATCTAAATTTGCAGAAATTCGAGCCCGTCGCCGGATCATTGTTCGAGTGCACATTAACCGAGAATTGGCGCTGCTCCATACTCGCCGCTCAAATACTTCCCTAAGAAATTCTCGCCGTGCCGAACTCCTTCGATGTCAGCAAGTCCAAAAACCTTTGTTCGACCTTGCGAATCCTTTTCGCAGAACAGAACCTCTTCCTTTGTCGACTCTGTTAGCAATGTGGCAGCGTGGCAGGCCATCCAAAGCCGAGCACCGAACGGATTCTTTTTTTCGTCGACAAACCAGCGAATTATCTCGAGCAAAAGCAGCGGATGAATTGCAGAATCAATATCGTCAACTACGGCGACGCTGCCTCGCTCGAGAGCCATCTGAATAAATGGAAACAGCTTAATGAACTGGCGAGTTCCGCAGCTCTCCAATTGGAGTTCGATTACCTGGTCAAGGCCGGAATGGCGGAGCTTCAGCCGAGGATCCCCCAAAGAATTGTCAATTGAGATTTGTTCAATTCCCGAGTCAATACGCCGTCCAATCGACTGAAGTTGATCGAGCGCCGTAGGATTTGACGCATACCACCGAGTTGGGCCGACTTCATTCCCCTTGAGCCTCTCCCTAAAACGCATTTCGATTCTTTTAGTCGCCCACCGTTCCGTTCATTCCTAGAGACCGTCCTGAAGAGTTAATTACTCGGCTCTCAAGCGATCGGTATCGGCAAGGCAGCGAGTCCGCGGCCGCCGAGGATTTCGTCAAATATTTTCGCTCGCGATGGAAGATGGCGATCAAAGTGCCCGTCGTGTCAATTTCCCGCGGTTATCTTGACGCGAATCGTTTCGCCGGTTCGCCGGTTCCAGGGCCGCGGAGTTCAAATTTTCGTAACTCGCGCATCCATGATATTCCGGTTTTGCAATCTGCGATTCGGACATCCGAATTCCCCGGCGATAATATGCGGCATCCGAAAATTGCCCTTCCGATTCAATTCAGGATGTTTGCGGGATTTTGTACGGCCGGTCCGCGATTTCGTAGGGCGGCGCAGATCTCGATAGGGGTGCGAGGCGCTGCTATGCAAACCGCCTTCGGCATCGGAGATGCTATGGCGCGCACCGTCGAATTTGAGGCGGGAACGGGGTTCGATCGATGACCGATTCAATTTTCGGGATATTCCCAGTACTTCCGACTCCTTTCGCCGATGACGGCGGCGTCGACCGGGTTGCCATGCGCAAGCTTGTTGCTTTCGCAATTGAACAGGGCGCGTCCGGCTTGGTATTCCCCGGATTTGCTAGCGAAGTGGAACACCTTAGCGGCGATGAGCGAACGGAGCTCCTTGGCATCGTAGCGGAGGAAGCTCGCGGCAGGGTCGCAGTCGTTGCGGGCGCGAGCGCAGGCTCCGAGGACGAGGTAATCGCTCACGGAAGTACAGCTCGGCGTCTTGGAATCGAATACGTCATGGTGCAGCCGCCGGTTGCAATCGGCTCGTCGGCCCAAGCCGTAACTCGCTTCTTCGACGAGATCGCGAGAGGCTTGCCGAATGTCGGCATCGTTCTTCAGAATGCGCCCGCGCCTCGGGGCTCCGACCTTTCGCCGGAAACCATTTTGAAAATCGCAGCGGAAGTGCCTGGAATCGCCTACGTGAAGGAAGAGACATTGCCGGCCGGACCGGCGATATCGGCAATCATGGCGAAAAAGCCGGAGAGTCTTGCAGGCGCGATAGGCGGTGGAGGCGCTCGCTACATAATCGACGAATTCCGGCGCGGAGCCTGCGCTGCTATGCCTGCTGTGGAATTGACGGATATTCATGCGGAAATAAATTCCGCGTTCCGGTCCGGGAACCTTGCCGACGCGCGGAAGCTTTACGGCCGTACTCTGCCTTTGCTCGTTCTCCAGGCGATTTTCCGGATGAGATTGACCAAGCACGTGATGATGAGGCGCGGGATTCTGACCAATGCCCGGGTTAGAGCCAAGATTCCGCCGATGGACCGATTTACGATAGAAGACATAGATGCGAATCTTGCATTGCTTGGACTGATCGAAGACCCGAATTGACGTTGCAGCCTTGAAACCGTGATCGATCCCGTAAAGACCATTCGGACGTTTGTCCTAATGCTGCCGCGCGACAAGCCCTATCTGGGCAATTTAAGGACGGGCGAAGAACCGAACGAATCCGGCTACTTCGTTCGGAAGGGCAGCGGGACCGTATACCCGAATTTTGATCGGAGCGTGCTTGTTCGCATGGAAACTCGCTCCGGCATCGTCGGCTGGGGCGAAACCTACGGCCTGGTCGCGCCGGGAGCGATAGGGGAAATCGTCAATGACCTGCTTGCGGGCTTCATTATCGGTCGCGATCCAACCGATCCGTCCGCGATTTACGACGATCTTTACGGATTGCTGCGCGTTAGAGGATACGGCGGAGGATTTTTCGCCGATTCCCTCGCCGCCATCGACATTTCGCTTTGGGACATAGCCGGTCGACGAGCCGGTCGGTCGGTAACGGACCTGGTTGGCGGCGCCGTCCGGCGAGCCGTTCCCGCATATGTCTCGGGACTCCCGGAAGATTCGCTGCGCGATCGCGCGGAGCTGGCGAAGTCGTGGCTGTCTCGAGGCTTCAGCTCATTCAAATTCGCACTTCCGATGGCCGACGAGGGCGGGGCGGCCGAAATGGAGGCGCTGCGAACCGCTCTCGGAGCTAGCGCTAGAATCGCGGTTGACATGCATTGGGCGCAATCCGCCGCGCGGGCAGTGGACCTGATCGAGGACATGTCGCCCTACGGATTGTGGTTCGCCGAAGCGCCGGTTTGGACCGAGGATATCGCAGGGTTGTCGCGGGTCTGCCGCGAGTCGAGCGTTCCGGTTGCCGTCGGCGAGGAATGGCGCACGGTATTCGACATGCGGAGTCGCGTCGATCGCTGCGAAATCGCCATTGTTCAGCCGGAGATGGGGCATAAGGGCGTTACGAGCTTCCTGAGAATTCACGACTTGGCTTCGGAACTCGGAATCGAGGTGATTCCACACGCAACCGTGGGAGCGGGAATTTTTCTGGCCGCGAGCCTCCAGGTTTCCGCCGCGCTTCCGCGCGTATCGGCGCACGAATTCCAGCATTCGATCTTCGAGCCGAACCGCCGCCTGGTGTCCGGCGATATGGACTGCGCCGCCGGCGCTTATTCGCCGCCGACGGGCGCCGGTCTAGGCGTATCGCCTTCGGCTGAAGCGGTCGCATTGCTCCGTCCGATGACGCCCGCCTAGTTCGCCGCGCCCTTCGACTTAGGATCCAGAAGGCCGGTTGCGCCGAGCCCGTTCATTGACGCTCCATGCGCGGCTATTCGGGCGGCGCCCCGATGAAGAAGCTTCGGAATGAATCGGTCGGCATGCTGTATTTTCAGCTCCGCTCGGGGTTTGGAGAATTGTTCGACGCGACAGGACGTTCAAGTCTCTTTGACTATCTCGGCGCTTGCGCCTAGAATTGCGTTCGGCTTCGGTATTCGGGAGGAGGATTGATCGCATCCTCAATTTAGTAAGGCGAAGCCGAATGCAATAAATGCGAAATTCTGAAAACGGGAGAAAGCAAATTGACTGGAACATTTAGCCGCGTGGCTCGAGCCGCCGGAGCCGCCGTCGCGATTTCATTGGCCGCGGCGTCGCTTGCATCCGCAGACGTATTGAAACTGGTATCCTGGCAGAAGGACGAGAGCGGGGTCGGAACCTGGTGGTCGAATCTCATCTCGGAATTCGAAGCATCGCATCCCGGCACTACGATCGAATGGACGAAAGTCGACCGGGGCCAGTATGTCGACCAGATGACGACTTTGTTCGCCGGAGGCCAGCCGCCCCATATCGTGCACCTGGCGTCATTCGAGTATCAGAGCTTCGCCGAGAACGGCTGGCTTGAGAACCTCGACCCCTGGCTGGATGCCGCGGGCGTAGATCGCAACGGATGGGCCGGGCAGGATACTTGCGTCTGGAACGGCGAAACCGCCTGCATCATGCTGCTCTACTTCGGCTTTATAATGGCCTACAACGAAGAAATTCTTGCTGCGGAGGGGCTGGAAGTCCCATCCAATTTCGATGAATTCATGGCGGCGGTTCGCGCTACCACGAAGGATTTGAATGGCGACGGCATAATCGATCAGTACGGAACCGGTCATGAGACTCGAGGAGGGTCGGGGCAGTACCTGACCGAAATGCTCAATTACGTTCTCGATGCAGGCGCCTACTGGACCGACAAGGACGGCAACGTGACCATGGACACGCCGGAAATGGTGGAGGGACTCGCCAGATGGAAGACCGTGATTACGGAAGGGCTTACTCCCGCCGATTCTTCCGCGGGCGAGATTCGGACGCTATTCGCGGACGGCAAGATCGCGCTGCGCCTGGACGGTCCCTGGCTTTATCCGATTATCATCAAAGGAGCCGCGGCGGACAAGATCAAGATCACTGCGCCCGCGACGCAACCTCCCGTCGGCGGATCGTCGAATGTCCTCGGCATGGCGAGCGAGATATCCGACGAGGAAAAGCAGCTGGTCGCGGACTTCATAGCCCTGGCAATGTCGCCGAAGTTTCAACGGGATTACGCGGTTGTCGCGCACCTGACACCGCCTAGCCCGACGGCCGACGTAACAGGCGCCGAGGAGGGAACGCCGCATTTCGCACTGCTCGTCGAAACCCAGCAGGCCGCCGCCGCAGCAGGGGTCGACCGCATTCCCACGGGCCTTGAAGTCCAGTACAACGCCTTCGGAAAAATGGTCAAGGAAGAAGCCACCAGGATGATTATCGACGACCTTGATCCGGCCGATGTCGCGAAGACCATGCAGGCCAAGGCCGAGGCGATACAAGCCCAATAGGCATTGCCTCGAATTCGGACCGGCAGATAAAATTGCCGGTCCGTAATCTCTCGCGAATGATTCATTCGGACGTTCCGCGTGCCGCGGCTCGCCCTTGACCTGGCGCGACCGAGTCGGCGGCATTGGCTCGGTTATATCCTGCTCGCGCCGGCGGTAGTACTTGTCGCACTCATTATCCTGTATCCGTTGATCGTCTCCCTCGACCTTTCGTTTCAGAAAGTCGGCATCGCAAGACTCGATCAGCCCAGAAAAGACTTCACGCTCGTAAACTACAAGCGGCTCTTCACCTCTTTGGAATTCTGGTACGCCTGCTGGGTCACTTTGAAGCTAGTAACGATCGTAACCGCCGCCTGCTTCGCGATCGGGCTGGGAACGGCTCTTCTGGTCAACAACAAATTCAAGGGCAAGACCGCCGCCAGGCTGCTGGTCGCGCTTCCGTGGGCGATTCCCGAAGTCATCGCCGTCGTAATTTTCGCATGGATTTTCGATAGCTCGTTCGGTCTTATGAACTGGATTCTCGTTACGACCGGCCTTTCGGAAAAAATGATCAGCTGGTTTTCGCAGCCGGTGCCGGCCTTCACGGTCGTGTCGGTCGTATTGATCTGGAAGGGCTACCCCTTCGTTTCGATCATGACCCTGGCCGGCCTGCAGTCGATACCGGAGGATTTCTACAACGCCGCGAAGGTCGACGGCGCGAATTCCCTTCAGCGGCTTCGCTATATCACGCTTCCGGTTCTAATGCCGGTGCTCGGCGTTACGACCGTTCTCGTGGTTCTCTGGGTGTTCCGCGATTTCTCCATAATCAAGGTTTTAACGGACGGCGGGCCGGTAAAGGCGACGACGACGCTCTCGATCATGACCTACGAGCAGGCGTTCGGGTTCTTCAATTTCGGATACGCGTCGGCCGTCGGAATGGTAACGCTTGTGATTTGCGTGCTAGCCAGCCTGCTGATGCTCGGCCATAGAGCCAAGGCGATGTACTGAGAAGCGGACCGATGAAGAGAACCAGAGCTCAGTCCATTAGGCTATATCTCGGCGTCGCGGCAGTTTGCGGCATTTTGATATTCCCGATCTACTGGCTGTTTATCACCGCCCTTTCGACGACGCTTGAACTCAAATCTCTTCCGCCGACTTTCTGGCCCGACCCGCCGCAGTGGCAAACATTCGCCAAGGTCGCCGAGGAGAGGCCGATTCTGCTTTGGCTTGCAAACTCCACGATCGCCGCGCTCGGCTCCGTAGTCTTGTCCATGTTCGTCTCTATTCTAGCGGGCTACAGCCTTTCTAGATTCCGCGTTCGCGGCGGCAACAGCCTCGGATTGTTCATCCTAACGGCAAAAATGCTGCCGGCGACGCTGCTCGTCATTCCGCTTTTTTCGATATTCCGGAGCGTCGGGCTGATCGGCAGCATCTGGTCCTTAATCATCGCGCACTCGACCCTTATCATCCCGTTCACGACGTGGATGCTGAAAGGCTACTTCGACACGATTCCCAAAGAGCTCGAGCAAGCCGCCATGGTCGACGGCTGCTCGCCGCTAGGCGCCATGGTTCGCGTAATTCTTCCGGTTTCCGCTCCCGGGCTGGCCGCGACGTCCCTATACGCTTTCGTTCTATCCTGGGCCGACTACGCCTATGCGCGCACGTTCCTGACCAACTCCCAGAACAACTGGACGGCGAACCTGGGGATAACGACTATGCGCGGCGAATACGTGACCGACTGGAATGAAATCGCCGCGGTGTCGGTGTTCGTCGCGATACCGATCGTGATCATCTACCTGTTCCTGGAAAGATACCTTGTCGGCGGGCTGACGGCCGGCGCGGAGAAATAATGGCCAACATCAGCATTCGAGACGTGCACAAGAGCTACGGGACGGAAAATGTTCTGAAGACTTTCTCCCTTGAAATCGGCGACGGCGAATTCGTCGTGCTCGTCGGTCCGTCCGGATGCGGGAAGTCGACGATTCTTAAGATAATCGCGGGACTGGAACCCGCTTCGGGCGGGCAAGTATATCTAGGCGACCGGGACGTTACAGATAGCGCGCCGGGCGACCGCGACGTAGCGATGGTGTTTCAGAATTACGCTCTCTATCCGCATTTGACAGTCAGGCAAAACATCGGATTCGGATTGAAGATGCGCGGAATGACTGCGCGGGAGATCGAACGGCGGGTGATCGATGCGGCGAGAATACTTGCCGTTGACCGTTACCTGGATAGGCGCCCGAAGGATCTTTCCGGCGGCCAGCGGCAGCGAGTTGCGCTAGGCCGCGCGATCGTCAGGGAACCTCAAGCGTTTCTCATGGACGAACCGCTGTCGAACCTTGACGCGAAGCTTCGCGTTCACATGAGGGCTGAAATCGGAGCGCTGCACAAGCGGATCGGCGTTACCACGGTCTACGTTACGCACGATCAAACCGAGGCGATGACCATGGCGGACCGCATCGTCATCCTGCGGGACGGCGAAATTCAGCAAATCGCGGACCCGGATACCATGTTCCAGAAACCCGTCAATCTGTTCGTAGCCGGATTTATCGGATCTCCGGGAATGAATTTTTTGCGCGCCTCCGCGACGGAGATGGACGGTTCGCCGGCCATAGAAATCCTTGGAATGAAAGTCTCCTGCAAAAATCGGAATCTAGGAAGCGCAAGTAAGCTGATAGCCGGCATCAGGCCCGAGCACTTCAATGTCGGCGGCGGCGAATTTTCGGTAAATCTCCGTTCGACGCTGGTAGAGAGCCTCGGATCCGAAAAGTACGTATACTTCGATGTCGGCAACGATTTGATCGACAGAAGCTCGGACCTGGACGAAGAGTTTTCCAAGGGCTTGATTGCCAGAATCGGCCAGCAGGGGCGATTGAACGAAGGAGAGGTAATCCCGCTGTCGTTCAGCTTGGAGAATCTCTATTTTTTCGATGCGGAAACCGAGAAGGTAATCAGCTAGATGAGGGTGCTTGTCACCGGTTCGTCGGGCCGCATCGGCTCCCGCCTGGCGGCAAGCCTTTTGCGCAGGGGCATGGCGGTTCGCGGGCTGGATCTGAATTCCTGCGGACTTGAAAGCGCAAGCTTCGACGAGGTAATCGGGTCGCTAGACGATCGGTTCGCAGTCGAACGCGCTACCGACGGAATTCACGCCGTGCTGCATTTAGGCGCGTTCATGTCGTGGCGCCCCGGCGATGACAGCAAGCTTTACCGAGTGAATTGCAAGGGAACGCGCCTGCTGCTCGAAGCTGCCGCTGCAGCCGGCGTTCGGCGGTTCGTGTTCGCCAGCTCGGGCGAAGTCTACCCGGAAAACAGTCCCGTCGAGCTGCCGATTACGGAAACTCATCCGCTACGTCCAACGACGGCCTACGGCTTGACTAAACTTTTCGGAGAGGAGTTGGTTCGCTACCATGCGCGAGCGGGCAAGATGGAGGCGGTTATTCTTCGGTTTTCGCACGTGCAGGACGCCGATGAATTACTTGACGAAAAGAGTTTTTTCTCGGGCCCCAGATTTTTCTACCGGCCTAGAATTCGTCAGCTGGAAGAGTTCGGCAACCATGCCCTGGCCAATTCGCTTCGAGATTCGGACCCGGGCGCGCCCGCGCTCATCCTGCCGAGAAATGAACACGGTCAACCCTTCAGAATGCACATCACTGATTCTCGAGACATGGTTGACGGGATCATTTTGGCATTGGAGACGGCCTCCGCGGCGGGCGAGACATTTAATCTAGGCGCGACGGAACCCGTGGATTTTGAGCCGGTCGTAGCCGAAATGTCGAAGCTTACCGATTATCCCGTCGTCCCATTCAACTTTCCGGGGCCGGGCGTCTATTATACGACATCCAACGAGAAAGCGCGGCGAGAGCTAGGATTCAAGCCTCGCTGGACAATCGACCGGATGCTAAGGGAAGCCTCGAAGTCGCGGAGGTTGCGCCTTGCCGGAATGTAAGCCGCAAGGCGATTCGAGCTCTCGATCATGAAGAGTTGCCGTCCACGAGCTGGATTTGGAACGATCCGAAAATTGCCGCCCTCGCCGGCGTCCATAGCTCGAGACTCCGCTGCAAATGGCTCCAGGCCCACCAGGGAAGTCGGCGAGGCAAGGGTATGCGAGCGCTTTATCAAGTTTTTCGGAATTTGGAGCGCATTCTGCTGGAGTAATGCGCCTGAACTGCGGTATCGCGCCCTAACCCGTGGCAACGACTCCGCCGTCAATTGCTATGAGCTGCCCGGTAATCATTTTACTAGCGGACGAGGCAAGGAAGAGGCAGCCGCCGACAATGTCCTTTGGCGCCAGGTGCGTTTTTAGGCACTGCTTTTCCAATTGCGCCTTTAGACGCTCAGGTGTCGCCCAGCAATTCAATTGACGTTTCGTCAATACCCAGCCGGGAGCGATCGCATTGACTCGGATCCTTGCAGGACCGAGCTCTCGGGCGAGTCCGCGCGTCAAGCCCGTTATCGCCGCGTTGGCGGTTACATATGCGGGTAGTCCGGCCGCTCCGGCCATGTACGATATCGAGGAAAAGTTTATTATCGAACCGCCGCCGATGCGCTTCATGCCTCGCGCCGCAAATTGGACCGAAAAAAAGTACGGTCTTAGATTTACGGCATGATTGCCGTTCCAGTCTTCAACGGAATATTCTTCCATTCGATGCCGCGCGTCGTTCGCCGCGTTGTTGACGAGCACTTCAATCGGACCGATTTTTTGAGCGGCTGCTTCCATCGCTTTCCGTAGCGCCGAGACATCCGACAGGTCGCAGCGTATGAATTCGGGACTTCTTCCCGTTTTTCTTCGCATTTCGTCGCAGAAATCCGCCCCGTCCGAACGCTGCAGAAACGCGACTGTTGCGCCTTGCGCAAGGAAACCCTCCGTTAGCGCAGCTCCGATTCCAGAGCCTCCTCCCGTTATTAGGGTCGACTTGCCTTTTAGGTCGGAAAAATTGGATTCGGATTTGATCCGACCAAGATTTTTTGCAGGTCTAATGAAACAATCTCTCCTTCAATTCCTTTCGATTCCTAACACAGATGCGATCGCTCGGAATACTTCTCTTAATGGAGGCAAATCCTCAGCAATTCCCGGTAGCCTGATCGTCGGTCTGACAGCGGCCGGTCTGGACGGACGACTTGGGCCGACCGTTCCGGGCACGCACGGCTGATGGCCGGGCGGCTGTCCGGGCATGAAGTTTCGGCGAAGGGCGGGATCGGGGTCGGTCGAGCGTGTCCTGAGCGGTCGGGCGGCTACGGCCCGGCGGGGAGCATGTCCGCAAGCTCGGGCTTCTTCATCTCCCCGGACATGGCGAGATAGTATGTCCGCCAGTCCGGGATGCCGAAATTCTGGAACAGGCTGCGCATCCTGTTCCAAAGGTAGAGGTTGCGCCTCTGGCGTTCGCGCGCCTTCCTGAACAGCGGGCAGCAGTGCTGCTGCACCTGGTCGATCAGGAAGGCGAGCATGGCGAGCGTCGCGAAGACGTCCGCCAAATTCTTGTCTCCATGCCCGAAATTGTGCTCGAACCTGTATGCGTCCCGCGCCTTCAGCGTCTGGAACGTCTCGTTCTCGATGGCCCATCGGCGGCGGGCGGCTCGCATGACGGGCATCACCGTCTCCCGGTCGAGCGGGAGGTCGGTGACCCACGAGAACCTCTGCGTTTTTCCCTTCGTGTCGGTCTCCTCGTATTTCAGCATGTTGACCTTCAGGTCGAAGTTCGCGTCGTTGAGCGGCAGCGCGCGGTCCCACTCGAAGCGGTGCACCGTGCCGGTCGCCTTGTCGCGCCTCTCCCATGATTCCTTCGTCTCGCTGGCCTCGAACCAGCTGAACAGCAGTTCGTGGTCGCCCGGCTTCGCGCCCAGGATGAAGCGGAAGCCCTTGTCCTGCAGGTGCCTGACGTGGGGCCCGTTGGACGCAAGCCCGTCCTCGACGACGACCGCCTTCATGTGCGGATGCTCCCGGCGGAGGTCGTCCAGGAGCCGCTTCGCCGCGTTCCGTTCGCAGTCGTTCTTCTTCGCGCCGTCCCACTTCCGGATCGGTTCCGGCGCCAGCGGGAACGCCTCGGCGTGGTCGGGGTGGACGATCGCCGCCCCGAGGACCTGATGGTAATAGGTCTTCGAACCGTCGCGGTGGTTCTTCACGCAGCAGTGCCTGCACTTGATCTTGTGGGAGG
>MPMP01000085.1 GCA_002238565.1 Albidovulum sp. bin36 | reverse complement strand
CGATGGACGCCCTTGCGGTGTCAACATAACGTCAACAGAAGGGTTTTGGGGGTTCGCGAGCCGAATTGACGCTTCCCCGCGTACAACTCGATTGTTCGAATCGAGGCTTACGAGGTCGCCTGTCCAGGTCGCCGAACCGGTGGGCAGGCTACCACCATGTAATATCCCTAGAGATGCGGCGGCTCGCAGCTGATTGCCATCTTGCAATCCGTATGCCGCTGTAATCTCCATGTAATTCCAGTCTCCTTTCGTTGCAAACTCCGATACTTCAGTAGCAGTACCGGCTGGACTGGATGAAGCATCCCAATAAAAGGTTTCGCCAGCAATAGTGGCCCGGCAAGACGAACCGTTCGGCGTACAAGCAACGTTTGTTGCTCGAATTTCCGTCCCTTGTACATCAAAAACAAGATCACTTAAAATGACTGAATTAGGCACGAATCCGTTGCTAGGTTGGTTGCTGCCGCCACCGCAAGATGCAAGAGCGAGGAAGGCGACTAGTAGAAAAACAACGGTACGCTTCATGATTACTTCTCCAAGTTTTGTTCAAATTTGAAATTCGTGACCCTTGGCACATGCAAGGCAGAGGCGCTCCAGGGTATTCGGCTAGGAGTATAATCGATTGCCGCCTGAGAGTAAAATTTCGTTGCTCGGTTGGTTGCTACCACCACCGCAAGATGCAAGAGCGATGAAGGCGACCAGTACAAAAACAATGGTACACTTCTTAAATTATTTCTCTAAGTTTTGGTTTGAATTTGAAAATCTTTACCCTGGGCACATGCAATGCAGAGGCGCTCCAGGGTATTCAGCTAGGAATATAATCGATTGCCACCTGAAAGTCAATATTTAATATCGCGTAATCGCGAAGATATTCATGCAATCATTTCGAGTCTCGACCGCGAACGGCTTGCAGCCTATTTCAGAACGACTAGGACGGATGTCGAAGCACTGACCCTGTACGCGCTCAACGCGCATTTTTCAATCCATCTGCTCGAAGTGATCGGCGGTTTCGAGGTCGCTCTTCGAAATGTCGTATCCAGATCGATCACCGATCATTTTTCTAGGCATGGCGGCAATGGCCTCGGGCTAGGCGACGTGCAGAGGAACTGGCATCGGGATCCCGCTTTTACATCCTTGCTTGAAGACCGTCACCGCCAAGTCATCGAGAGGACGAGGAGGTGGCCTCGGAACGAGGGAGCCGATCTAGTGATTGCAGAGCTAAGTCTCCACTTCTGGGTCGCCTTGCATGAAAAGCGCTACGAACACAGGCTTTGGACTCCGTTTCCGAGAAAAGTCTGGCCCGCGGCGAGGACGTGAAAAAAGTACATGGAGACCTTTCTAAAATTCGAGATATTAGAAACCGAATCGCTCATCACGAACCGGTTATTACAGCTAGGTGGCATCAGCACGTCCCGCTGGTCTGGCAACGCCTCGAGCAGCTCTCGCCGCAGCACCATGCCTGGCTTGCGCATCGCGTCGGCCCAGTGCTTGATCGCATATCCGCCGATCTGGAGGGCGTTGGCCAACGGAGCGGCTAACAGTCGGGAAGGCAAGAATTCGCCGCGCTACAAGATACAGGATCGCGCGGGCGTAGAAGCTCTTTGAAATTGTCTTGAGCAACTTAACTGTAAGCGTTCGGTCGAGCGGTGACGATCCGTGTTGTCCGACTGTCGCCGACGCCCTGGACGCTGCGGTGAACGGTTGTCCGGAGCGCGCGCCGCGCGTACTGCGCAATCGTGCCGGGGTTCCCTAAAAACCGTGAACGAGGAAACCGCCAATTGCTTCATTTAATGTGGTTGCTCATACCGGGGAAGGTCATCACCGGCGTGAAGTTCAGGGATGGCATCGAGGTCGCCGAGGACGCGGGGACGAACGACAAATCAGACAATCAGCCAGCCAGGATCGCCGCTTGACCGATGGCCCCAAAACACCAGATTCGACAATAGCTCGAATCGTATCCCCCGGGTCCCAGTTTGGCACGTATAGTACATTTGTTCAGTAGAAGGGGTGAAACAGTCGGCGGGATTGATGAGTTGGCGGCGTTTACGAGATTCAATTCAAACTCAATTGATCGAATACAGTGCTGAAATTTCAACGGCTTGGTCTGACAGCCTCCAGCGATCATGGAAGCGGCTCCATAGGTGGAATGTACAAAATTGATGTGAAGCGGGATCCTTTAACAAACATCCAATAGCAAGATGTGCCGACTGCCAACTACTGTTGGTGCCCATACCCTTTCAAACGGATTTGGCACAATGCATCGCAAACAAATGACGCAAGCGAATCGAAATAGGGGCAAGCCGGGATCCTTTCGGTACTTGGCATTGCTTCTGACCAGCGCCTTCATGACCTTGTTTCTCACCGTGGTTAGCGGGTGCCAGCACTTGGCCGGAAAGACAGTTCATCAAATCCAGGAAGCCCGCGCCGGGGACGGGGACGGTGACGGTGACGGCGATGGCGACGGGGACGGGGACGGCGACGGCCACTTGACCGGAGAGACCGTTCTTCAAATCCAGGCAGCCAGCGCAGGTGACGGAGACGGCGATGGCGACGGAGACGGAGACGGCGATGGCGACGGAGACGGCGATGGCGACGGAGACGGCGATGGAGACGGAGACGGAGACGGAGACGGAGACGGAGACGGAGACGGAGACGGAGACGGAGACGGAGACGGAGACGGCGATGGCGATGGAGACGGCGATGGCGACGGAGACGGAGACGGCGATGGCGATGGCGACGGAGACGGAGACGGCGATGGAGACGGAGACGGCGATGGCGACGGAGACGGAGACGGCGATGGCGATGGCGACGGAGACGGAGACGGCGATGGAGACGGGGACCGGTGACGGTGATGGCGATGGAGACGCCGAGAACAGCCAGTCCAAAGGCGGCCAGGGCAACAACAACCAACGCAGTAGTGACTGGAGGTCAGGAGATCCGTTGGAGGTCCTTGGCGTAACAGACGAGTAAATTTCCGAGGTCCAGCGCGCACTTGGACAGATCGGCTATTACCCGGGCGAGAACGACGGCGTTTGGGGTCAGCGGTCGAGTTCGGCAATGGAGGGCTTCCAGAACGACAACGGATTGACCCCAACCGGCACTTTGAACCGGAAATCCCTGATCAAGATGCTGGAACTCTATGGCCGGTGAATGCTCAACAGACCTCGCATGGTCCTTCAAACCAGCACTCCGGGCAGAAAACAGATACTGAAGCAGATGGAGGGAATTGACATGCTGCACTTCAAAAGGCTGGCCAACGATGTGGATATAGAACCGATACTTGCTGAAATGAACGCCGCCGCGGAGATGTGGCTGGCAGACACAAGTCGTCAGCGCAAAGTACGCTGCCAACGGAATACGCAGAACATCTTCCTGCGCGCGGCTCAAAAGCCCCTTCCGCCCGGCGCCCGGAACGCCAACGATGTCCATGCGAGCAAAACGACCAAGACTGCCCGACATTTCCCCCGTGCCCTGCAATACTGTCAATCTGTAGCCGATGCTCTGGAAGGACAACTCGGCCGTGCAACCCTTGTCGCCTTGCTACCGGAGAGCAAGGTATATCCTCATGTTGATTTGGGAGAATACTACCGCATTCGGGACCGGCTCCACCTGGTCCTGAAGAGTTCCGAGGGCAGCCCCCTAACGGCTGAGGAAGAAACCGTTGTCATGCAAGAGCGAGAACTCTGGGTATTCAATAACAAGGCAAAGCACTGGGCGGAAAACTCTTCATCAGTCGCGCGTGTTCACCTGATATTTGACGTACTTCCTCCCCGCGGGGGAGGATTCTACGCTTTCCCACCGCATGAAGGAAAGGTATGCAAAGACGCGGCCATTGCACGGGACTGAGTCGCTGTTCGTTCATTAAAACGGAGATGAAGCGTGAGCATCAGTTGCCCCGGTCGCCACCCTCCGATCGCAAAATCCTTGTCGCTGCGAGAAGGGCGTGAGCCGCAGAGTCCACACGGATTGCATTGTCATAGACCTCAGTGCGGAGCGCACCCATGACGCGCTGTTTCCTGGAAACGTAAAAGGCATCATGCTCGTCTCGGAACTGCAATTGCCTCAGTGATCGCAACCCTCGATTGACAACCAACTCATACGCCGAGATGCGCGCCTGGTCACCCGCCTTGCGAGCAAGCACCGTGGCAGCAGCAAGTCCTTCCAGATACGCCCCTGTTGACGCCGCGTGCGGAGGACCGAACTCCGGACGCAATGGGTCATAGAATCTTCCCTGCATATCCGGCGGCAGACCATCCCATTGTTGCATGGGCAACAGCCAGTCATTGATCTCAAGCGCGAATTCCACGAATTCTCGATGACCGGTCTGGTCATGAAGGGACGCGCAGGCCTGGGTATGCCATGGTACGAATGCCGGATTCCGCCGTCGGTAATGCCTTGCACGGCACCGCTCGAATGTCCTGACGCACAAATCCAGGGACGGTGCTGCCGGCAATCCGTGCCGCATTGCCTCGGCCCAGAACAACAATGCTTCCCCGGAGTAGAAGTTCCAGTTCTCACCATCTCGTTCCTCGGGGAAGAAAAAAGTGCGGAACCCGCGTTCACTGTCCACCAGTGAATTTATCCCGCTACAGAGCATCGACAACTCGTCAAGAAACTCCTGATGATCCGGATTCTCCAGGATAGCCAAGCCGGCGACGGCAGCAGCTCCGAGCTTGGCTCCCGTGCTTTCCACGATTGCTCCGCGGCCGTTTCCGATCGGCCTGAAGTATCTTGACAGATTGAATCGCAGGCTACGCCGAGCCGCGTCCTTCAAGTCCGGACTGCCATTGAGTCTGCCCCATCGCGCCAGCGACCATGACGCGAGAAAGTTCCGTATGGCGTTGTCTGCAGGCGACACTTTACCGCGGCTTGGCCAATACTTATATGGAATTGCTCCTTCTGGGGACTGATTGTTAATCATCCAATGCCCAACTCCATTCGCCAATTCTTTGGCCATGCCTCTACTGTCCGTCTCCGTGACGATGACCAGGGTTGAGCCACGGTATAACTCCAGTTCTCCAGACCTGCTTGCGCCATGGAGTAAGCACTGTGTCGTGGAAATGGTACGCAATGCACCGTGTGCGATGAATGTCTCGAGACTGATGTCTTGCCGAGAAAGGAACTGTTCCAGTGCGCGCTCAAAGCTCAGGTTCGCCGCAATCATCCGCGTGGGCGCAATTCGGGAAGTGTCGCCTCGAAAGGAGATCTCCATCCCGACTAGACCTCGGGCGCGATTGAAAAATACCTTCGAGAATTGCCTCGGTGCCACATCTTGCATGCGGTTGACCAAACAGGCCTCAACGATCTCGCCGGCGCGAAGCTGTACATGTCGCCTGAGGTCGGCAATGCCAATGGCAGGGATCCAGCCGCTGCGTATGGCTTTCCCGCCTTGACGAACGCAAAACCAAGCTTCGCCAGACAGAATACCTGCCTTGTTCACTGTGGTCCGGCTAGTACTGCGGACTCCTCCTCGATCGTTGAGGGCTTGTCCGGGAGAGAGAACAACAGCGACTGGATTATTTCGGCAACAAACTCGGACCGCCCGCTGACGCCCGCCTTTGAATAGAGCGAAGTCGCCTGCAGACGGACAGTGTTTTCCTTTACGCCGCGTGCCCGGGCAATCTCGGCAAAACGGTAACCCTTGATTATGAACCAGGAAACGTCCTTTTCGCTTGGCGTCATTCTCCATTCGTCCATTTGGATTTCGAGGCTCTCCACCAATTTGCGGGAATACATGTTCAGGCGTTTTTCCTCCTGGGCCAGGCGGGAGCCCAATCGCAGAACATCACGAATGCCAAGGACCAGTGCAATAGATACGCAGATAAAGACGATCACCTCGATGATAAAATGAACAGTAAGATATTCATGTTCGATAAACGCGTCGACAAACAGATCGTAGATGAAGAACACAATCGCAATCGCAATCGTAGTGAGCGAGAGATGCCGGTTTTGAACCAGTCTCCTGGATGCAATTCGCATTTGGGGTAAGCCTCTTGACCAACGCAGCGAAGCTGCCCGGCAGACAATACCTTGTCTTGCATAAGCTGGTCAAGAAAAACCCGGTTGCGGCCAACCATACATGGAGGCAATTTCGGGAGCCATTCCCGACGATACGATTTCATGATTGCGGTTTCTGGTGTCTTCAGCGCGGTAGACGCGAGCTTCTGCCAGAGCGAGGAAAAGGACAGCATCCGCCGGGTCCAGGGGCTGGACCGCGCGAATGAGCTTTCGGCCGCCTGCCCGGGCACACGGGTGGTGACGGTGTGCGACCGGTAGGGCGACTTCCGGGAGCTGCCGGCGCGGGCGAAGGAAACGGGCGCGGCGCTGCTGGTGCGGGCCAGCAAGTCGAACAGGCGCCTCGTGGGGCTGCCGGGCGGCAAGAGGAAGCGCCTTTGGGCGCACATGCGCGAGGCGAAATCCCTCGGCGTGCGGAAGGTCGAGGTGCCCGAGCGCGGCGGCCCGTTTATGCGCAAGGCGCGAACCGCCCGGCTGACCGTCCGCTGCGAGGCCGTCGACCTGGTGCCCCCGGCGGAGGTCGGCGGCGAGACGATCCGCATGGTTGCGGTGTCGGCCCGGGAGGAGAGGCCGTCGAAGACGGTGGAGGCCAGGAAGAAGGCGCTGCACTGGCTTCTGCCGGCAACCGAATGCGAGATCCCCGCGACGGGACGGCGGCGACGGCTCTGCGCTGGTACGAGCTCATACCAATACCGGATCGAGTGCTACTTCGACGCGATCACCGCCAGTAGGGATAGTTGTTTCAAGTACAAATTGCTCGCCTTGGAGTTGTAGACCGGGTTACTTGCCGGCTTGGTTTCCGCGCGTTCGATAGACTTGGATCGCGACGGATAAGATGAGAAGCAGGCCGAGCAGGATCTGTTGCCAGAAGAAACCCGCGCCGGCCAGCAGCAGGCCGTTTTCCAGAACGGCGATGAGATACATGGCGATCGCCATCCCCCAGACGCGGCCGATGCCGCCGAAGAGGCTCGTGCCTCCGAGGATGACGCCCGCGATGATGTGAAGCTCGAGCCCCTGCCCAAGCGTAGGATGCGCGCTGTTCATGCGGCCCATGAGCAGAAAGGCTGCCAGCGCGACCAGGGCGGCCTGCACGACAAAGGCGATGATGATGTATTTGCGCACTTTGATGCCGGCTATCCGGGCCGCTTCGGGATTGCCCCCGATGGCTAGGATGTAGCGACCGTACTCAAGGCGCGTGAGGACGAAATGACCCGCGATGACGACTACGGCGGCAACCCAGACGAGGTTCGGAACCCCCAGGGTATTGCCCTGGCCCAGGACGACGAAATTCGCCGGAAACCGCACGTGATAGGTGCCGTACATCACTTCCTGAACCACGCCGCGCGCCAGCACGAGCATGCCCAGCGTGCCCAGCAGCGCGGGAACCTTGAGAAACCCGACGATCAGCCCGTTGCACAGTCCGAGGGCCGCTCCCGCGGCGACCGCGAATGCGAAGCAGAGGATGAGGGGATAGCCGTCGAAAACCAGAAATCCGGTCAGACAGGCCGTCAGGCCCATAACCGATCCGACGCTCAGGTCGATCTGCCGCGCGGAGATGACAAAGACCTGTCCCACGCCGACGATCATCGCGACCGCCGCCGAGCGCAGAATGTTCAGCTGATTCTCGACCGTCAGGAACTTGTCGGAAAACACCGAAAGCAGAATGACGCACATTATGGCGGGGAACACCACCGTGTTGACGTTGCGCAGGTATGGCTTCGCTAAGTCCAGTATCCCCTTCATTTGGTATAGAAGGACCAGGCGAAGGTTTAGTCTGTTGCGCAGGTATAGCTTCGCGGAGTCCAGCATCCCCTTGCTGCGCCGTTGCGAGGCTATCGCCGCTGAGAGCGCAAAAATTGCCGCAAGCCACGGCAGATCCCCGTACTTGGAATAGGCCGTTGGCGGAAGCTTGGCCGGGAGCGAGGCGTCAAGAACTCCGGTTTCGCCGACTCCGAGGCTTGAGACGATCCTGCCGTAACTGTCGACTACGGCGCTTATTCCGGTATTGGCGGACCTAACCAGGGGCAAGCCTTGCTCGATCGCGCGCATTCGGGCCTGCATCAAATGCTGCTGGGGACCGGAGAATCGACCGAACCATCCGTCGTTCGTAATTTGCAGCAATGCATCGGCGCGAATTTCGGTTTTCATGCCGCGCGGAAAAATTGCTTCGTAGCAGATCAGCGGAAGAAAGCGGCCGGCCGTTCCAAAATCGAGCAATTTCGCGCCAGCCCCCGAAGAAAATCCATGTCCTTCCTGTGTTGCAAGCCCCTTGGCCCCGAACGCCGCCAGATAATTTCCAAGCGGGAAGTACTCGCCGAACGGAACCAGCCGATACTTGTCGTAGACAGCGAATGCCTGACCGCTCTCGTCGAGGGCGACCATGCTGTTGAAATCCAGCTTTCCCTGCTTGCGCCGTATGCCTAGCGCCACAATCGCGCCGTTTCCGGAATCGGCGATTCTGGCGAATCTCCCGCGTTCGAATCTCATGAGAAAGGTTGCCGCCGTTTCCGGCCACACGATTAGTTCGGGCTCGAAATCTCTCTGTTCGCGAGTAAGCTCCAGCAATCTTTCGAAAAACGCGTCTCTGTGACCGCTCTTCCATTTCAATTGCTGGGGAACATTCGGCTGGACAATGCGAATCTGCGGACGCGGCCCGTCCAACGGCGCTACGGAATCGATTCGCGCCTGTCCGGCGACCCAAAGCGCGGAAATTCCGACAAGTGAAGCCATGGCGCCCAACCACGCGGGTCGAATCGCTAGCGGAAGAACGCCGGCCAGGACTGTGGCGGCGACCATGGCGTACGGACCGCAATAGGCGGAGACCTGTATGATCGGCGTTTCCGACCAAATGTACCCGAGCAGGCCCCACGGAAATCCGGAAAGCAATTCCGAGCGCAGGAACTCGACGCCGACGATCCCGGCGACGAGAAGGAAGGCGCGCGCCGGAACGCTCGCGCCGAAAAAGCGCGCGAATCCGAATGCAGCCGACCAGAAAACGGCGAATCCCGCGCCGGTCAGAGCCAGAGCGAAAGGCGCCATCCAGCCGTTCTTCCCGATATCGACCAGAAACGGCTCGACGATCCACGACAACATGCTCGCAAAATACCCGAACCCGAACCACCAGCCGGATTTCGCGGCGCCAATCCAGTTCGGTTGCCTTAGGCAAATTGCGCCGGCAAAATAGAAGGCGGCGACCGTCGCGAACGGAAGGCTGAAGGGGACATGGCCGGCGGATCCCAGGACTCCAAGAAGCAGCAGCGCCGCGAAGCGGATCCGCGCTTGATCGGTCGCTCTTTTCAAGAGTGAGAACGCCGCCATGCGGAATTAGGCTTTCCGATCCCCTTGAAGCTTGACTTTCAGTCGTTTGATTCGCCTGAGGTCGGAATCGACGATGACAATCGAATGGCCTTCGGGATGCTTTATTAGCTCGCCCAAGTCCGGAACTCGTCCCGCCAAAACGAATACAAGCCCGCCGAGCGTATCGATTTCCTCGTCATTGCCTTCGACGCTTAGATCCAGTCCGGTCTCGATCTCGAAATCCCTAAGCGGCGTTTTCGCAAGGCAAAGATATTCGCCTGGAGCTTCCATCCGCCAGAATTCGTCCTCGTCGACAATGTCGTGCTCGTCGGCAATGTCTCCAACGACCACCTCGACTAAATCTTCAATGGTGGCGAGCCCGTCCACGCCGCCGTATTCATCGATGACCAATGCCATGTGAATCCGCTCGGTCTGCATTTTTTGCAAGAGCACGCCAACAGGCATGGACGGCGGCACGAAAAGCAATGGCCGCAATGTGGTCTTCAGATTGAAATTCTCTTCCATCTTGTTGAAGCCGTAGTGCAGCGCAAGATCCTTCATATGGATAAGGCCGCACGGCTTGTCCAACGAACCCTCGTAAACTGGCAGGCGCGAAAGCCCGCTGCTGCGAAACACGTTAACGAGCTCTTCGAGTTCGATATCGAGCGGAACCGCTATGATCTCGGCCTTGGTCAAAGCAACGTTTTCCACGGGCTGGCGCAGAAGCCCCCAGTCGTGGGTGGCCGACTGCAGAGCATTTACCGAATTTGCGCCGTTCAGCCTAGGCGCGGCTCCCGTCCCGTGATCGCGTTCGCCCGTTTTCGAGAACGTCCCGAAAAACTTCGAGAGCAGCCCGTGGTGCCGTTCCGCTTCATGACTTGAATTTTGCGCGCGTTGCGCCGCGCTACTAGATGATGCCTCGGATTCTTCGTTCATAATTTTAATTCCGCGTGAAAACGGAAACCTTTCTCCAGTCTACTATGAAATAGCTAGCCCCAAAGTTGCAAGTATATCGCGCTCCAACCGCTCCATAATTTCGGCTTCGGCATCGTTTTCGTGTCCATAGCCCAACAAATGCATGCATCCGTGCAAAACGAGGTGCGTCGCATGAGCAAGAGCATCGACGCCCTGCTCTCTGGATTCGCGCATGCACGAATCATAGGCGATCGCGATATTGCCCAATGGAGCCGCCATTCCCGGAAATTCGGGAATCGACGAATCGACTGGCCACGACAATACATTCGTCGGCCTGCAATGGCCGCGGAATTCTTCATTTAGCGCCGCCATTCTCGAATCGGCGCACGCCAGAACGTCGATCTCGAATTCCCGCCAGGCCATGCCGCTGGCCGACAAGGCCTCCCGGCAAGCATGCTCCGCCGCATTTTCAAAAGCAATGAGGCTCCATCGCGGATCCTGAACCGAAATCCTAAGCAGCGTCGCGCCGCTAGCCTCTGGGCAAGCCGTAGGCATTGATAATTTTCGCGACCATGGCGTGGCGAACGACATCCGCGGACGTTAGATAGGAGAATCCGATGCCTTCGATATTGCGAAGAATTTTTTCGGCTTCGATGAGACCGGACGCCGCGCCTCTCGGAAGATCGATTTGAGTTACGTCGCCGGTAATCACCATTCGGGATTCCGGGCCAAGGCGCGTCAGGAACATCTTCATTTGCATGCTGGTCGCGTTTTGCGCTTCGTCCAGTACGACAAAGGCGTTGCTTAAGGTTCGTCCGCGCATATAGGCGAGAGGAGCAATTTCGATTCTATTGTCTTCGATCAATCGCGACACCTGCTTGCTCGGCAAAAAGTCGTGCAGCGCATTGAATAGCGGCTTCATGTAGGGATCGACTTTTTCCTTCAAGTCTCCCGGCAGGAATCCGAGGTTTTCGCCGGCTTCAACCGCCGGGCGCGATAGAATTATTCGATCCACCTCGCCTCGCAGCATGGATGACACGGCTGCCGCGACGGCGAGATATGTCTTTCCGGTGCCGGCCGGGCCGATCCCGAAAACCATGTCGTATTCGATCAAGGCTCGCACGTAGGATTTCTGCCTGTCCGTCCGAGGCTCCACGACCTTGCGGCGCGTAACGAATTCCAGCCTCGATTCCTTGCCTTGCGCGGTTCCGCCGCTCGCATCCGACGGCCCGCTGCTGGCCACGGGGCCGAATCTCAGAGCGGCGTCGACATCGCCCGGTTCCAGGTATCTCCCCGATTCCAGGCGCGAATAAAGGAAATGCAGCGCCTCGCCCGCGGCCTGCCGTTGCGAGGCGCCGCCAATGAGGACAAGCTGGTTGCCGTTTCTCACGATTTGAATGCCCAAGCTCGATTCAATCCTCGAGAGATTGCGGTCCAATTCGCCGCAAAGTCCGATCAAACTCCGATTGTCAGGGAATTCGAGATGGGATTCGCCTATTTCAGCGGGCCTTCGCTCTGGAATGATATTCGACTCCATCGTCGCCGACGAATCGCTATTCATACTGCCAGCACAACCCGGCATGCGCAAGCCGGCGGCGCAGCATAAAATCGTCTGAATGGTTGCATTGGGCGCAGCTAGCCGGAGCGCGACGAATTCCCGGCGGATAGCTTGTCAATTTATCATTTCGCCGGCAAGCGAATTCGGCTCCGACCTGATAATTCTTACTGCCGCCAACTTGCCCATTAAACTATCGTCGCAGGACGCGTGAACCGCCTGCAGGTGCTCGGACTTGCCGGCTAGCTGCCCGTCAAATCTGCCTTTGCGTTCGAAAAGAACGTTCGCCAGGCGCCCCACCATGGATTCCTGAGCGGCGATCTGCTGCGATTTCAGCAGCGCTTGAAGCCTATGCAATCGCTCGCTCGCCACGTCCGGAGGAACCTGTTTCTTCTCGGCGGCCGGCGTGCCCGGCCTCGGGGAATAGCGAAATGAATACGACTGCCCGTATCCGACCTCGCCAACCAGCGACAGCGTATCCGAAAAATCCCGTTCCGTTTCGCCGGGGAATCCAACGATGAAGTCTCCCGAAATCAGTATATCCGGCCTCGCGACGCGAAGCTTTTCGATAATTTTCAGATATTGCTCGGCCGTGTGCTTCCTGTTCATGGCCCTAAGCACCTTGTCCGAGCCGGACTGCGCGGGAAGATGCAGATACGGCATCAGCTTTCCGCATGACGCGTGGGCTTCGATCAAGTCTTCCGTCATATCCCTAGGATGCGATGTCGTATAGCGAATCCGTTCGATGCCGTCGATTTCGGCGACGGCGAGGATCAATCGAGCCAATCCCCATCGGCGCCCGCCGGCGCCTTCGCCGCGATACGCATTGACGTTTTGACCGAGGAGAGTGATCTCGCGCACGCCGCGCTTCGCCTGCCGGTCGGCTTCGGCGAGCACTCGAGCGGCCGGTCTGCTGTATTCCGCGCCGCGCGTATAGGGAACGACGCAGAATGTGCAGAACTTGTCGCAGCCCTCTTGCACGGTAAGAAATGCGGTGGGGCTCTTTTTCGGCGACGTAGAAGCCGGCAGTCGATCGAATTTTTCGTCGGCGAGGAATTCCGTCGCAACCGGCTTCCTTCCCTTGTCGGCCTCCGCCACCAATTCGGGCAGGCGGTGGTAGGACTGCGGGCCGACGAGAATGTCCACCAGCGGCTGGCGCGCGATTATTTCTTCGCCTTCCGCTTGAGCCACGCAGCCGGCAACCGCTATCCGCATGGACGGATTTTCGATCTTTCGGGCCTTCAGCCGCCCTAATTCGGAATATATCTTTTCGGTTGCCTTCTCCCTGATATGGCAGGTGTTCAAGATAACGAGATCGGCATCCTTCTCGCTCTCGGAGGCGGCGTAGCCAGACGCCGCCATGGCTTCCGTCATGCGTTCGCTGTCATAGACATTCATCTGGCAGCCGTAGCTCTTGACAAATACTTTCTTCTTGTCGGCCATTGCCTTCCTTCCGGCAGCGATTCCTTCGCCGCTTGTTAAATCAAGGCCGTCCAAGCCGCAACTTGCCACTGCGAATCGTCTCTCGATCAGTTTCGCCGCGTCTCTCCCGCGCGATCGAAATTTCGAAATTTCCGCACTGAGCGATAGAATGGAACTCGGCCGAGATTCGCGGGCGCCGCCGCGATTCGGCAGAATAGGCGACAATGGCGGAACCAGCGGAAATTTCTTCATACGGCGATGCCGCGAGATTCGGTGCGTTTTTCGGCATGCTGGCAATTCTTGCGATCGCGGAAATCATCGTTCCGAGGCATCGCAACGAGATTCCTCGGCTGATCCGCTGGACCAACAACTTCGGCGTTGTAATAATCGACGCGCTGCTGGTCCGCCTTGCGTTTCCGTTCGCCGCGGCCGGCCTCGCCATCATGGCTCAAGACGGAGGATGGGGATTATTCAACATATGGGCGGCGCCTTTCTGGATCGCGTTTCTCGCTTCGTTTCTAATACTCGATTTCGCGATATATATTCAGCATGTCGTTTTCCATGCCGTTCCCGGGCTCTGGCGCCTCCACCGCATGCATCATGCGGATTTAGAGTTCGACGTGTCGACGGGGCTGCGATTTCATCCCGGAGAAATTCTTATTTCGTTTGCATTCAAATTGGCGATCGTTCTGGCTCTCGGGCCGCCCGCCGCAACCGTGCTATTGTTCGAAATCGCGCTCAACGCCACGTCCATGTTCAATCACAGCAACATACGGATTCCGGCGCGCATCGACAGGGCGCTGCGGTGGCTGGTGGTAACGCCAGACATGCATAGAATTCATCACTCTGTCGACTCGGCCGAGAACAATGCCAATTTCGGGTTTAACTTGCCGTGGTGGGACAGGCTGCTCGGCACCTATCTCGCCAAGCCCAAGGGCGGATACCGTAAAATGAAAATTGGCCTCAACGAATTTCGATCGCGACGCGATCTTTGGCTTGACAGAATGCTAATTCAGCCGTTTCGAAGCGATTCCGAAGCTCGACCGAGATCCGGCAACGGCAAATCGAGTGAATCAGCTGCTCGCGAAGACTAACCGGACGCGAATGTTCTCGAGCAAACATTCGTTCACGGCTCAAGCGGCTTTGACCAATTCGTAGGTGACTATCCCGGATGCCTCCTCCGCGCCGGGAGCCACGGCCATCGGCGTAGAGCATGCATGGAGAATCTCCAAGTCGTAGAGTTCGACGACCGCGCCGTCGATCCTGAACCACTCGGCGCAGGTGCCGGTATTAAGGTCGATGACCTGGATGCCGCACCAGGGATCGCTGTCCGCCTCTTGAAGCCTCTTGTCCAGCTCTAGCCCGGAAAACCTGTTGTAGCGGGGCTTCGACAATCCGACGAAAGCGTAGTTTTCCGAAAACGCCAGACCGCGCAGGAATCCGGGGCAGAACGCGACCGGCTCAAATCTGAATTCAGCTCTCGTCTGGCCGGAGGACTTGGCAAGCACGCCCAACTCGCCGGTCCCGGAATTCAATACCCAAAGCCGGTCCTGATATAATCGAGGCGAATGCGGCATCGAAAGCCCGTGGCAGATTATCTCGCCGCTATTGATGCAAATCACGATTCCGCCGCTGGCTCGCCTGTCCCTCCACCCGTCAATCGTATTTGATCTCGATACCGCCGTTGCAAACGCGGGCCGTCCCTTGTCCATCGCCAGTCCGTTCAAATGGCATCGGTCCTCGTCAATCAGGGCATCGATGAAATTCGGGCGCCATAATTCAGCGAAACTGTGCCTCGGGTCGACGAGCGCCAGGCAATTGAATCGAGTGTTCACGAATATCGGGCGATCAGCGGAATCGACGCCAACGTCATGGGCGTCCAAATGACCGGTTAAATGGACCGTGCGGGGCAAATAGCAGGCGTCGAAAATTTCATTCGCTCTTTCTCCGGCCTTCAAAACATTTTCGTACCTGATGATTTGGTGCCCCGTTGCGACGACGAGTTTGCCGTTTCCGGTTGAAACGATTCCCATGGGCTTCGGCAAATGCGTTTTGTGCACATGCAGGCCGCCGCCGGGATTCCGGCCGATTGAATAGAGAATGCCCGATTGATACGACGAGACGAGCAAGCTTGCGCCAAGGTTTTCTAGCAGCGGCACAAGCCCGTCCGACATCGAAAATTCGACATCCGAGCTGTCAGCCGACGGCGAAAGCTGCGCATTCGCACTGCCGGCATTCGCGGATTCATTGTCTATATTGGATTGCAATTCAGCTGCTCCGGAATATTCCCACCAGTTTTCGGGAGGAATCTCCAGATAACAATCAATCCTCTAAATCTTCTTGGGATCGATTACAAGCTAAACGGCAAGAACCTGATGTTTGACTTGCTCAATACCTAAACGGTCCTTGTCGGGAGGCTGGCGATAGACATCTTCCGCCGCCTTTTCAGGCGTGCCTTCGGGCGGCCCATTACTTTCCGGAAGAGCGGTTGCTAATTCAAATCGCTGTAATTGCGGATGCCGGCTACGCATATGCGCAGGGCTCCGTCCTGCTCTTTTGGAAAAGATCGCTCCTGGCGTCGATAGTTCTGTCCTTGGAACAAGCGCTCGAAAACTCGAGCAAGGCCGCTCGCGCCGTCGCACTTCATCATTGACAAAATTCGCGATAATTTATTTTTATTGGACCAACGACCGCAAAGGCACCACAAATCGCAGCTGCTAGGCGCATGCTACCAGATTTAGTACGCAGCCAGTTGCAATTAGTGCAATTTGATGTCGGATTGAATTTCGAAATCCGGCGGATTCCGGACCTCGGCCGCCATACTTGGATATTTCATGGCACAAACGAATTCAGCTTCTTCGGCAGCGCAATCGGCGCTGGATACGCGATGGATTGCCGCGGATTGGGGAACTTCCAATCTCCGGGTATGGGCGATCGACGCCCGCGGAGAGATTGCGGGGTTTCGCGCATCGGCGAAAGGCATGCTGAAACTGCAGCCCCATGAATTCGAAGGCGCGCTAACGGACCTTGTTCATTCCTGGCTTCCGATAGGGGAGCAAATTCCTGTCATCGCCTGCGGCATGGTAGGAGCACGGCAAGGATGGGTCGATGCGGGATACCGGAAGGTGCCCTGCAAGCCGATCGAACGCAATTCGCTAGTTTCCGCTCCGACTGAAAACCGGAGGCTGAAAGTGTCGATTGTCCCGGGACTGCGCCAGGAATCCCCGGCCGATGTAATCCGCGGCGAAGAAACTCAAATTGCGGGCTATATTCAGAATGGGATCCATGACGCTCCGATCGCATGCATGCCCGGCACCCACAGCAAATGGGTCAAATTGAAGGCTAATAGAATCGAATCGTTCCAAACTTTTATGACTGGAGAATTCTTTTCTTTGATTTCAAACCATTCGGTGGTGCGAGATGCTGTCAAGTCGAACGATTGGCGGGAAAACGATTTCCTGGAAGCCGTTGACGAGTGCCTTGAAGGCCGAGTCGCCCTAGCCGCCGACGTATTCGGACTTCGAGCGAGGTCGCTAATTTCCGACGACAATACGACATGCCTGCGTTCCCGGCTTTCCGGCCTTTTGATCGGGCAAGAACTTTCAGCCATGCGCAATTCGCTTGGCGATAAGGAAGTTGCAATTATCGGATCGCGCGAACTGGCGCGACCGTACAAATCCGCTTTGAACCACATGGGGTGCAAAACGAAAGTTATCGACGGCGAAATGGCTACGATAGATGGATTGAAGACAGCGCGAGAACTGTCCGTTTGATTCAAGTCGAAGCCTTGTTCCCGGATGCCGCGGATAGCCTTGCAAGGTACGGAATTCGGCTAGTGCGCGCAGCTGTGAACTTTCTAGCTCCAGTACCCGTCCAAATTTCGAGGAGGTTCCGGATCCGCGATAAGTTTTTTGCGTCAATTTCGGGTCGAGCGCAGCTCAATCACGCCGTTTGGTTCGGAATTTAGCAGCGCGAATGGCTTGCCGGGCGATACTATGCCCAAATTGGGTTCGCCGGCATTTTTCGCTGCCCGACGTCCCAACTGCCATGAGGAGGAATTCGATCCGCGCTGAGATCAAGTCCGTTGCCAAGGATGCTAATTGATCGCCTTCCTAGCATTGGGATTGCGAGTCTTCCGCCTTGAGACCAATTCGCTACTGAAGCCACGCCGTGCCGCGCGTGGATTCGGCAGTAATTGGAGAGCCGCGCGCATCAGACCACGAGTATAGCTCGAAAGTCGTTAACATTGGTTCCTGTTGGTCCCGTTTCAAGCAAATCGCCCGCCGCCGCCATCGCCATTTTGGAATCATTGACTGCGAGGCATTCGACTGGATCCAAGCCTTGGCGACGGATCCTTTCTATCGTGCCACCATCCGCGAACGCCCCTGCGTTGCTTCCCATGCCGTCGATTCCGTCGGTATCGGCGGACATTGCGTAAATCCCGTCGCACCCGTCAATTTCCAAGGCGAACGACAGCATGGTTTCAGTGTTGGGTCCGCCTTGACCTGATCCTTTGACGGTAACCGTCGTTTCGCCGCCCGAGAGGATGGCGACGGGTTTTTCAAATGGTCGATTCGACTTGCGGACTTCTTTCGCCACCGAGGCGAGAAAGCGACCGGCTTCGCGCGCTTCGCCTTCCAAATCGACTGAAAGTATTTTTGCTTCGGTGCCGAGACTTCTAGACTTCGCAAGCGCGGCCATGAGAGAAAGTTCGGCGGATGCTATTATCACCGCTTTGCTCGTTTTGAATTCCGGAGCTCCCGGCCGAGGCGCGCTATCGTTTTCGGATGACAGGCGATCAAGGAATTTACCCGGCAGATCGATCGCATATCGGTAGATCGCGGCAAGTGCGGCATCCGGACCCGCCGAGTCGGGGACAGTGGGGCCGGAAGCAACTTGAGCGGGGTCGTCTCCGGGCACGTCCGATACGATATAGGTCTGCATCTCGACCGGCCAGGCCGCCGCTGCAAGCCGCCCTCCCTTGATTCCCGAAAATTGCTTTCTAATTGCATTCATTGCCGAGATCGGCGCCCCCGACTTCAAGAGAATTTCGTTAAGAAGAATTTCATCATCGAGCGTCATCCCCTTCGGAGGCATCGGCAGCAAGGCCGAACCGCCGCCCGTGATCAATGCAACCGCGAAATCTTTTTCGCCTAGGGAATCCGCAAGATTCATTAGTTCGCGAGAAGCCATGATTCCGTTTTCGTCCGGCACCGGATGCGCGGCTTCCAAAACGCGTACATGTTCGCAAGGCACCCCGAATCCATAGCGCGTTACGGCTATTCCTCTCACCGGTCCCGTCCATAATTCTTCGAATGCCCTTGCGAGTTGCGCAGCGCCCTTTCCGGCGCCCAATACGACCGCCGGTCTTTCTCGCGATTCGGGGAGCGCCTTCGCCAGCGCGGGCTTCGGGTCCGCCGCGGCTACTGCGGCCTCGTACAATTCCGCCAGAAAATCGCGCGGACTATCCGACATCGCAAAATTGCCCGCTGTCTGCTCGAAGAGAAAGGCGAGGCGTTTTTCTCCTGCAGAATCGATTCGATCTCGTGCTTCGCATTTGGATTCTAGCCTCCGCAACGCGTCTACGACGCCTGATTCATTCTCTCAATACTCCGCGAACCGCCTGCCGAGACTATTCTGCCCGGGCTTGAATCGGGCACGCTGGTTTTTTTCCGCAAACGCGGTCGATTCATGGCATCCGCAGACCTCGCATGCAAGCGCATCCTTTTCGCATGCCGTGAAAAATCCTTATCTACTGAGCAATATAGCCTCAATTAGTAGTATTGAGTCATTGATTAAGTAAATGCAACCAATTGTTAATAATCACTTTTTATTCCTAGTTTTGCAAACGGTTGCAATTGTCCCGTATGATGCACTAGGTTGGACGAAATTGAACTTTGGATTCGGAGCGGCAATTTATGGATCGATCACTCAAAATTCGGGTAAAACTGGGAAATTCGGAAGTAGAGTACGAAGGACCGGAATCTTTTGTGCAGAAGGGACTGTCCGATTGCGTCGATGCCGTTATCGACCGCCTCTCAATACAATCCGCAACTTTCCACGCTCAAGAATCGTTCCGAGGGAGTAAGGAACGCGGCATCGACCCGTCGTCGCATCTCCGAAAGGAATTTACGACCAACCAAATCGCGATTGCGATGGGAGCGAGCACAGGGCCGGAGCTAGTGATCGCCGCCGCGATTCGACTTGGAATATGCCTGGGCAAGGAGAGTTTCACGAGAAGCGAAATACTTGATGAAATGAAAACCGCAGGATCCGTATTCAGGCCCACGCTTAGCAACAATTTGGGAGCCAGCCTCCAAAGCCTAATAAAATCCCATAGACTGAATCGTACGTCGGACAGCGCTTACGCGTTGACCGCCAGGGAGCATTCCCAACTGCTAAGCCGGTTCGAACCGGAGTAGACGTGGGTTGCCACGACTTTTCGCTCGGAATTATTCCCGAACAGTTCATTCCCGCGGAAATTGCCGGAGCAGTTCAATTACGTTTCCGGGCCGCGCCTTTTGCGCCAAGCGTTTCACGAACCGAGCCTGACGATTTCATTTGTCCGGAGCAATTCTTTTCAGATTCGCATCCGTAGTCGAGCCGGATTTCGGCGAATACTTTAACTTCACGGACGACCGAGACTCCAGCCTTCATCAAATTCGCGGAAATGCCGGCGCACGGAAGCTAACGAGCGCCGCCCATGCGCGCTTGGCGCGAATCCGCCGCATATAGGCTTGGAATCTTTTCGCTTGAACTTTCCTGAATCATCGCTATTGGTAGCGTCATCCTCGGGGTGCCATGGATTTTGGCTGAGACGCAGAAGTTGCGAACCCGTTGAACCTGAACCGGATAATGCCGGCGTAGGAAAGGGACATGAGCCTTTTTCCAGATTCGCCGCAATGGAAGGAGGCAAAGTAATGAAAAACCTTATTGCAATTGTTTCAATGTGCGCCTCCGTCGCGGGCGGCGCGCTCGCGGACGAGCGAACATTGACTGTGTACACCTACGATAGCTTCGTGTCGGAATGGGGTCCCGGACCGCAAATAGAATCGAACTTCGAGCAATCTTGCGGCTGCGATCTGAAATTCGTGGCAGCGGGAGACGGAGCGGCTATTCTATCGCGCCTTCTTCTCGAAGGCGATCGAACAAGCGCCGACGTGGTTCTGGGTCTGGACACCAACCTAACGGCGGCTGCGAAAGCAAGCGGGCTTTTCGCCCCGCACGGGCTGAAGCCCGAAGGGCTGACGCTTCCAATCGAATGGGACGACGAAGTATTCCTGCCATACGATTGGGGCTACTTTGCATTTGTCTACGATGCGACGCGCCTTCCCGAAGCGCCGGAAAGCTTTCGGGAACTTATCGACGATTACCCCGATCTTTCAATTGTCATTCAGGATCCGAGAAGCTCGACGCCGGGACTGGGATTGCTGCTTTGGATGAAGCTCGTTCATGGCGACGAGGCCGCTTCCGCCTGGAGCGCGCTGGAACCGAAGATCGTCACCGTAACCAAAGGATGGTCGGAAGCGTACAGCATGTTCCTCGAAGGCGAAGCGGACATGGTCCTTAGCTACACGACCTCGCCCGCCTACCATGCCATAGCGGAAGGAGATATTTCCAAGCGAGCGGCAATTTTTGACGAAGGGAACTATCTTCAAGTCGAAGTCGCAGGAAAAATCGCTTCGTCCGAAAACGGTGAACTAGCGGACAAGTTTCTTTCCTTTATGCTTTCCGAGGGATTCCAGTCCGTAATTCCGACGACGAACTGGATGTATCCCGCAGCGTTAGCCAGGGACAGCCTCCCCGAAGGCTTCGCTGAGATTCCGGAGCCGGATATCGCTTTGCTATTTAGCGATTCGGAAGCGGAATCACTGCGGAATGACGCGATTGCCGAATGGCGAGACGCGCTAACCCGCTGACATCGATAGCCGGGGCCGCCGCGGTTGCCGCGGTGGCGCTGGTTACGCTGGTTCCGGTCGCTTCGCTCTGGTTCAACGCAGACCGGCTTCTCGGTCGAAACGCCGAATTCAATTTAGCGGCCGCCGACATCGCAGCGCTGCGCTTCACGCTGCTTCAAGCTACGCTGTCCGCCGCGATTAGCGTTGGCCTCGCGATTCCGGTGGCGAGAGCGATATTCCGCAGGAGGTTTTGGGGACGGGAATTGCTAATATCCGTTCTGGGCGCCCCGTTCCTGCTCCCGGTCATCGTCGCCGTCATCGGCCTATTGGCGGTTTGGGGCAGGTCGGGGTGGATCAGTTCCGCGTTAACGATGTCGGGATTCGAAAGAATCAGCATTTACGGGCTATCGGGCGTGCTTCTCGCTCACGTCTTCTTCAATCTGCCGCTAGCGACGCGCATGATACTTCAGGCGTGGACTCGAATTCCCGCCAACCATTTTCGAATAGCGGAGCAGGTCGGCATGACGCCGCGCGATGTCTTCAGGCATTTGGAAATCCCGATGCTTCGAGCCGTGGTACCCGGAGCGTTCCTGATAATCGCCCTAATCTGCGCATCGAGCTTCGCTGTCGTTTTGGCATTGGGAGGCGGCCCGCGGGCGACGACCCTGGAACTGGCGATCTACGAAGCAATTCGGTTCGAGTTCAATTTGGGGCGGGCCGCGTCCCTGGCGCTTCTTCAATTCGCGATGGGCGGGGCAATCGCGATATTCGTTTTCGCGGGCAATCGGGACATCGGATTCGGCGGAGGCGCTCGAGTCGATTTCCAGCGGTGGCGCAGCAAGGATAAACTGCCTGTCGCAGCCGACATTCTAGCGATCGGGCTGCTTTTTGTCCTTCTAGGATTGCCGCTGGTAGCGATATTATTAGATGGCGCCCCAAAGCTGGCGACCCTTCCGGGCGAAGTTTGGCCGGCTTTGAAGAACTCGATATTGATTTCGTTGTCGTCAACGGCGATTTCAATTATCCTCGGGCTAGCGCTGTCCGCCAGGATCGCGACTCTTTCGCGACTGCCCGCGAGGGCGGTCGAGGTATTTTCAATGCTGGCTCTGTCCGCATCGCCGCTAGTAATCGGCACGGGACTATTTTTGCTGCTGCGGCCGTTCGTCAATCCTTTCGACATGGCTCTTCCTGTTACCGCGCTGGTCAATTCCGCAATGAGCCTGCCGCTAGCCGTTCGCATTCTTGTTCCTGCGCAAAGGCGAATTATCGAAGTCTACGGGCCTTTGAAGGAAAGCCTTGGCGTTCGCGGCTGGTCGGGATTCAGGCTTGTGCATTGGCCTGCGCTTCGATCGCCAGCCGGATTCGCCGCTGGAATCGCAGCGGCGCTTTCCATGGGGGATCTCGGCGTCGTCGCCCTGTTCGCTCCGCCCGAATTCGCTACGCTTCCTTTGGTTGTCTATCGCCTGATCGGGGCGTATCGAACTGACCAGGCAACGGGCGCCGCGTTGCTGCTGGTTCTGGCCAGCTTCGCGTTGTACTACATCTTCGATCGCGGAGGGCGACTTGGACGTCTCGCTTGACAGCCTCTATCTGAAGACAGGCGCGTTCGAGCTTCGGGCGAATTGCCTCCTCGCATCCGACACGGCCTACGCGATTATTGGACCAAGCGGAGAAGGGAAATCGACGCTGCTCCAAGCAATAGCCGGTTTCGTTCGACCGAGCGGAGGAAGAGTTCTGATCGGCGGCCGCGACTGCACCCGCATCCAGCCTGCGGACAGACCGACGACGATCCTTTTTCAGGAGCACAACCTGTTTCCGCACCTATCGGTTTACGAAAACACGGCTCTTGGCATTCGCCCCGATCTTCGACTTACTTCCGAGCAGCGCAACCAGGCGATAAACGTGCTGAATCGCGTTGGCCTGGGCGGATACGAAAATAGATTGCCCGGCTCCCTGTCGGGCGGGCAGCGCCAGAGGGCCGCTCTTGCCAGGGCGCTGCTGCGCGCTCGGCCCGTACTGCTGCTTGACGAGCCTTTCGCGGCTCTCGGACCCGGGCTGCGCGCGGAAATGCTCGGCCTCGTCTCCGAGATACGAGCCGAGCACGCCATAACTCTTATCTTTGTAACTCACGAGCCGAGCGACGCGCTCAAGGCCGCCGACTTCACGCTTATGATCGGCGGGGGACGCGTTTGCCGCCCCGTTGCCACCAAGGAGCTATTCGCAAATCCGCCGCCGGAACTAAAAACCTATCTCGGCCTGTAGCTCGAGCCGTCGCTGCTGTTGGCGGAAGGCCGCAATCAACGGCTTGCCGCGCTCCCCGTTCCGCGAAACCCGTCCTTGCCACTTCGAAGGACGATCAAATCATGACTAGAATACTGACGGCCCTGGCCGTCCTCGCCTTTTCAACCGCGGCCTCCGGATGCGGGACGCTATGGTAAATCTTTAGAACGCTGTCGGCGGTTGCCGCGGGGTCGACGGCCGAATTAGGCCTCCGCGAATTCTCGCTGTCCGGAACTCCTCGCGAACTGCTGGCGGCATGCCTGCGCGACCACGAGACGGAAAACGGAGTCGTGCCCTGGCGGTCGCCGCTCAGGGTCCAGGTTGAGTCTTCCGCTTCGGCTCGAGAAAGGAGACTGGCCCGCCTGGCGGTCGAAATGATCAAAGACTGGCCCAGGTTGCCGTTAAGACCGCCAGCAGATACCGTCCCGCCGCCTATAGGATCGATTCGGCCCTCGTAGTCCGCGTGCGGAGCCGGTAGATGCGGAACCACCCTTTACCGAGAGGATGCCCGAACAATGTGCGCAGCCCGCCAAAACATGCTCGCGAAACAAGTCCGATTCGCCTGCAGAGCACTTCCGGACCAGCGCACGCGGCGAAAGCCGATTTTCAAAACTCGGTTGCCATTTCCTGGCAGCGCGTGCGGAAAAACGGCTATTGATGCCCTAACTGATTTTGTCGAACCGTTCGCACCGCGGCGGCTAGGATCCGTACTGGCATGAAATTCCACGTAGATCCAAATCGCACATGGTTTCTTGCCCTCTACGCGGCAATATGCGTTTCAGCGATTTCCCTTTCGGCGCTGCTGCATCTCGCGCCGGGTATCTGGATCTGGTTGATAGCCCTTTTCCTGCAGTTTCTTCTCCTGTACACTACCGGACTCTGCCTGATGCCGGCGACAAGGGACTCAGCTGCGGTTTTTACTCGACCCTCTGCAATCCTAATCGTGCTTGCTTCAGGCGCGATCAACATAAGCTGCTTCGCCTTAATTCATCTTGAAACGGGCCTTCGCGACGCGACCTTGTCAAGCGATACCGATTCGTTCAGGGACGGGCTGTATTTCAGTGTCGTGACATTCACGACACTCGGATACGGAGACCTACAGCCCTTTCCGGAGGGGCGTCTCGCGGCCGCGTTCCAGGCGTTTAGCGGCTACGTGTATCTAGGGCTCGGCATCGGACTCGCAGTGAACGGATTCCGGATAACGTCCAGAGACGACGGCGGTCAAAACACCAGCAGGTAAACTAAATATACGAACGTACCGACAATGCTCATTATCGTCAGAAAGAGCACGTTCCGGTACGAGCGCTTCATTGCCGGCGAAAAGCCGTCTTCCTGCCAGTATTCCCGGGAAAACAAGCTTTGCGAGGAGTCTGTTTTATTCATAGCGGTTTCGCAATAGATTGGATGTTGAAAGTAATGTAGCGTCATTTGCAATTAATTGCAAGTGTGCGGGCATGCTTGCCAGGACTTTCCCACGCTGTCGGTGATCTTGGCGATAACCGATGAAAAGAGCGCGAATCGTCGTTGTTCGGCTGAGTTCCGCGGCTGCGGAGCCACCTACGCGCCAACGCAGGCCCCGTTTCC
This sequence comes from Albidovulum sp. bin36, assembly GCA_002238565.1. Classification (GTDB taxonomy): domain Bacteria; phylum Pseudomonadota; class Alphaproteobacteria; order Rhodobacterales; family Rhodobacteraceae; genus JAPPFL01. Next base: position 330 of record MPMP01000085.1, on the reverse strand, counting down.
GGTCGCCGGGTGATTCGCTGTCAGTATCCGGGGTCTTTCCGGCGGCGCCCTGGAACCGCCGGGATGCGGCTGCCTCTCAGGGCCGGGTCAGGGCCGCGACGGCTTCGCTGCGGTAGAGCTGCAGCCGCCGCCGGGTTGCGGCGAGGCTTTCCGCCTCGCGCCGGCAGGCGAAGATCACTGCGAGCGCGATGTTGTTGAGGCTGGCCCGGTTCGCCGGGCCCTGGCCCGTGCGGGTCAGGCAGGCGTCCTCGCCGAAGACGCAGTCTCTCTGGCGATGATTCAGGTTTTCCACTGTCCAATGGCCGCGATTCAGCCGAAGCAGATCCTCCG
>MPMP01000084.1 GCA_002238565.1 Albidovulum sp. bin36 | reverse complement strand
TCGGGCATCGAGCGTGCGAGGCGCTCGATGGACATCACCGTGCAGGCGGTCACCGCGTCGAAGGCCAGGCACTTGCGCAGGTCGTCGGCCAGATAGAGCTTCCGGTCCTTGATCCGGGTGCCGACCTTGAGGGCCCCGAAAAACTCCTCGATCAGCCACCGCTTCTCGTACCAGGTCACGATCTGGAGCGCGTCGTCCGGCGCTGCGTCGCCGAAGGTGGCGAGCAGCAGCCAGTCTAGAGGCTCGCCGCCGCCCCGCGGGGGGGGCGCGGCGCCGCGGAGGGTGGCGAGCAGCAGCCAGTCTAGAGGCTCGCCGTCGCTCGGCGGGTCGGGCTCGAGGACCCGAACCGCCAGCATGCGAAGCGGCGGCATGCCGCGCGGCTTGTCCGTCGGCGGGACGAGGTCGACGAAGCCGGCGCGGACCTCCAGGCGCACGCCGGGGCGCCTCGCGGGCGCGCGGGCCGCCGCAGGCTTCGATGTCGATGGTCTTCACGGCGACGAGCGGCAGCGCGGCCGCATGGACCCACAGATCCCGCTTATCGCCCGTCGCGTCGAACGCCCTGCGCTGCGTCGAGCGGCTGGCGCGGAACAGCGCCTCTGCTTCGTGCGCGAGCGCCTTCTCCATCAGGTCCCAGCTGTCCCCTCCCGGTCGCAGATCGCCACGACCCGGGCGTCGGGGCAGGCCGCGGCCCAATGTCATTCGTTTAAGTGAAAACGGTAACGCGATCGGCGTCTTCCGAGTCAAATTTTGCGTGAAAATTTCAATGCATTGGTAAAAGGCGGCAGATAATCGTCGTGTTTTTGTGACTTCGCGACATCGGATGTCAAATTTACAGATCGCCGTTTTGACCGGAAATGAAAAAATTAGAAAGATCTTGTTTAACCGAATACCATTGGTACGCCGCCTTCCGCTCGGCCTCGCCCGGGAAAACCGCCGGAAGCGAGGCGCCGGGACGCTCAGCCCAGGCCCGGCCCATCGCCACCATCCGCGCCCGCAGGCGGGAATCGCTGCGGCTGCTGCGTCCATATTCCCGTTCCGTCCAGTCGTCCTCCGCGCCGCCGTAGCCCGGCGCCCAGCCGATCGCCCGCGACGGCTCCCGGCGAAGAGCCTCGCGCCCGTCCGCCGCCAGCGGCTTCATCCACACCGACCGGCGCGGACCCGGCTCGCGGCGTCCCGGCGGCGTGCCCGACGTCCGCCCCGCGCAGAGCTCCCGGCCCGCCGCCCGGTAGCTGGTTCCTCGCGCTCCGGCCCGACATAGCTGTACAAAAGAACCGGAAGCTCGCCGTAGCGGCCCTCCCAGTCCCGCGCAACCCCGTTGCACGGCAATGTCATTGACTTATGGTTCAGGTCCCGTTGACTTAAGGGAGGGGTGCCTTCCCCACCGTTCCGGGCTTTCGCTTTTTCCCCTACGCCTTCGCGACCTTCCTCTTCGCCCATTTATTATGAGGCTTCCGGGACCGCCGCTCGAAGCTTCTGCCACTCTGCTCCCGCCAGCAGTTGGCGGCGTTGGCCCCGAGATTCAAGCCGGAAGGTGGCCTTCGTCGAAAACCCACTGCAGATCCTGATCAACCAGAGTCTCATAGAGAGGATTGCCGTGTTCGTTCCATCCCATCATCCGATAGTAGGCCGCAATCGCCTTGCCGAACAAATCTCGATCGAGACTGGTGCCCGACCAGCTTCCCTGCGGGATGGGATCGTCGAAAAACCGATCCGGCAATCCGTCGTCGGCGGCAGTGAATCCCTCACGAGCATTGTAGGCCCGCATCAAGTTGTTGCGTCGTTCGCCGAGTCTCATGATTTCGTGCGAAGAGGTATTCCAGCCTGTAACAGCCGCGACCAGCTCGGCCATTTCGGCCAGTGAAAACACTCGCGTAGGCGCAACGGCGAATATGCACAGGTCGAGGGCGTCGGCGGCAGACCAGATTGTGTTGAGTGCCTTGAAATTGCGAACCTTGCCAATTCCTAAATACTGCATCGGAATGCGTTCCAGAATTCCCAGCGTTCGAGAGCCTTCCATCGTATGCGGCCAGCCGACTTCCGTATCGTAGTCCCAATCGTGTTCGCAGATGTCGTAGCGAGGGCCGATCGGAGCCGTGGCGTATCCAAGCGCGAGATTTGTCTGGGTGCGGGGCTCGAAAACAACCATCTCCAGCCCCTTGACCTGCATCGCGTATCGCTTCGACCCCTCGCCAATAATTTCGGTTGCGAGCTTCGTCCCTTCCGCCAATGCGTCGCCAAATCCTTCCCGCTTTGCAATTTTCTCGATCATTCCAAGAAATGCATCGGCGTTGCCGAATCTCAGCTTCATTCCAACTGTTTCCTCCGAAAGGATGCCGCGCTCAATGCATTCCGCGGCCATTGACATGGTAAAGCCGATAGAGGTGGGATCCATGCCGAATTCGCTGCAAAGGAGATTGGCCTGCAAAACATCGTCGAGGCGCTCCAGTCCCAGATTGGAGCCAAGAGCCCCGGTCGCTTCCTGGTGCAGGCCCGCTGCATTGGCAAATCTATCGACACGGGCATCGCGGTCGCCCGCAAAAATTTTTATGCAGTTGTTGGGACAGCCGGGACATGGTTCATCTTTCAGATAGCGCTTCATGAAATTGCCGGGCGCGTAGTTTCTCGCGTTTTCGAACACGCTGTCCCGGTAGTTCCGAACGCAAAGCGCCGCATCGGTGCCGTGCACATGCACCCAGGCGGAGAATCCCGGCGGCTCGGCCTGCCATTTCGTCAAAGGATTTTGCAGCATTCGATCTCGATAGGAAATAGTAAGCTTTTCGCAGGATTCGGCATCCGCCACGGGAGGCAATTCACCGCCCTTGACGATGATGGCCTTGAGCCGCTTGGATCCCATGACGGCGCCCATGCCCATTCGCGAAGCCTGAAAATTCCGATCAACGACGATGCTGGCGAAGCGAACTAGGTTCTCGCCCGCCGGACCAATTACCGCGGTAGACGCGTCGGCTCCGAATTCGCTTTGCAGGTCGTCATTGCAGCGAGAGGTCGTTTGGCCCCAAATATCCGAGGCGTCGCCGATCTTTACGGTTCCGCGATCAATCAAGAGCGTAGCGGGATTGTCGCATACGCCGGTTACCACGACGGCATCGAATCCGCTGGATTTCATAGCGCCGGCGAATGGTCCCTCGCATCGGGTTTCGCCTATTCCTCCCGTAAGAGGGCTCTTTGCCGAGGCCGTAAAGCGCGCCAACCCCGCGTACGGCTGTCCCGAAACGACGCTCGTTGAAAGTACTAGAAGATTTTCGGAGCTGAATGCGTCGATTCTCGGCTTGCAACGCTTCATCAGATAGTAAGTTGCGAGCAACCCGCCACCGGCGTACGTGCGCCAAAAGTTCTCGCCAGGACTTTCGACCGACCAAGATCTATCGTTCAAGTCAACATGAAGGATTTTTCCGTTGAAACCGTAATATTGCATGAGCATGCCCCTTGAGGTACCGTCCAGGTTTTACCGTTCGCGCCGCCGTCTATCGCACTCCGGCGCATTGCCGCGCAAATCCTGAACTGCCGAATTTCCTATATCGGGCTTAAAATTATGCGGTGCGCGAGGTTCGATCTCGATCCTCCATTGAGTTGATTTCAATTACGCCGCGCACGGTTACCCTCAGTCAATTTTCGGAGCCCAGCGGGTTATCCTTCGCATCAGGAGAACGAGGCCGAAATCGACCAGGGCCGCTGCGAGCGACACCCAAATGATCCCGACGATAATCGCATCAAGCGCCTGAAATGAAATCATCGCGCTGAACACCCGACCCATGCCCAATTTTCCGCCCATGAGCTCGGCGACGATCTGCACTCCCCAAGCCACTCCCAACGCTACGCGCAGTCCACCAACGATCGCCGGAACCATCGCTGGAAGTATGACTGTCGCGAATATCCGGTTGCGGCTTGCGCCAAGAGTCGCCGCGAATGTTGGCAGCACGGGATTGATATTTGCCGCCGCGTTCAGCGTCGTTACAACCATCATGACAAACACATAGTATCCGACCATCATAAGCTGGGCGGGATTTCCCGGCCCAATCCAGATTAGAATGAAAGGAATTGCAGCTAGGGGCGGAATGGTCCTTAGAAGCTCGATCGGAACTTCGGTAACAGCGCGCAACACGCGCGATCGAGATACTGCCAGAGCGAATGAAACGCCCAAAAACACGCCCAGCGCGCTGGCGCCAACCGTGTATCCGATCGTGTGGAGAAGGTGCGGCCAATATCCATCGTCGCCGCCGCCCTGGAACCCTAGCATCCGACTTTCGACTAGGAGAGGAAAAACCTCGGGCGCGATTAGAAGGAATGAGGGGAGCCTGTAATTGCCGAGCAATGCCGCCACCGCCTCCCATATCACGAAAGCGATGGCTATTCCGAGGACGTACCAGCCGTACGCCCTCGGAAAATTTCGAATAGCGAACAATGACTTGCGCTAGACTGTATTCGCTATAGGGATGTCATCCGCCAGCCGCAGCTTTAGCGAACCGGTAGGCGTCAAGAAAATCGAACGCCGCGTGGAATGCCATCGCCTTGTCGCGCAGCGCGGCGGCATCGTCGCTCAGTTCAGAGCCTTCAAGGTCGGCAAGAATAGTTTCGGCATCGCTCTTGTATTTGGCAAGGTCATTATAGACCTGATGCGCAAGCGTGAACTGATCCCAGGAATACTCACCTTCCTGGAAAAGCCCTTGCTCTTCGTAGATTTTTATTGCGGAACCAATTACATATTCCGCGTTGAGCGGGTTGTCCTTGTCCATGATCCATCCCGTTTGGGCATCGAACGTCCAGAACGGATCAAGCGAAGTATACGCTACATGTGCCACTTCGTTCGCAAAGCTTGTGCCGGCCACGCTGTTCAGGAAAGGCGTGTGGATCGCCGCCGCCTCGTCGGCATGATCGTTGATGAATTGATTGATCCGGAATCCGACGGATGTAAGGCGCAGAACGGTTTCGTAGTTCGCGTTGATCCACTCGTCCGAAGCAACCCATCCGTCATGGAAGACTGCCCTTAATTCGATGCTGTCGGCCGAGGGTCCGGCGTATGCCGCCAAGTCGCCCGACGTGAGGATCGGCTTGAATCCAGCAATTTGAAGCGTCATCCGGGACGGCACTCCGCCAACCTGGAAGTCCGCCCTGCCCGCCTGCATCAATGCGACGTTGGCGGCATCGTCGGGCGCGCCTACCGCATCCACGTCTTCAAGCGTCATGCCGCCTTTCTGGATCGATAGATCAATGAACCCCTTAATTGCCGCTTCGGTAGGAAAGGCGAAGCGCTTGCCCCGAAGCTGGTCCATGGTGGCCTTGAACGCGTCGTCGGGCGTCATTCCTTCGCCAAGAATCTCCTGAAAGGACTTGGCACCTCCGTCGGGTTGAGCCATGACCGCGTAGCCTTGGAAAATGTCCGCATAGTGAAAGACTTTAAGCGGCGGCAGGGTCGGAGCGGCTGGCAGGAATAGCTGCGCCGACGCCGACATCACGTCCACTCGACCGGACGCGAAAACGGCGCTGGCTTCCGATGCCTGCACAACGATGCCGTGCGGTTCCGGATCGAATGTAATTCCGACCTCGTCGAACCAGCCCTGCTCGAGCCCGATGATCGACTGAGTATGGTCGAAGTAGGGGAAGTGCGCGAAACGCACCTTCACTTGCGGAATTTCCGGAGCTTCCGCGGCCGCCTGAAACGCTCCGGCCGCCGCTGTCGCGGCCGCTATCGCGGCCATAGTAATAGCGTTACGAATATTCATGGTCTCCTCCTTTTTGCGGCGCTGTTTCGATGGACGGAAGGGAATGTCGCCGCAAGCTTCCCTCCCATCCGCTAAATCCTAGGTACCCATCGGGTGATGCGGGCAACGCACACCGACACGACCTGGTCCAAGGCATAGGTGTAAAGCATTATTAACAGAACGATCAGGATCATGCGGCTTAAGTCGAAGTATTGCTGCGCTAGGATCATGATTCTTCCGATCCCTGACTGAGCGGCAAGAAATTCCGCAGCGAGCAGAATTGCCCATGCCAAGCCTAGGACTACGCGAAGCCCGCCTGCTAATTCCGGCACAATAGCAGGGATCACGACTGTGCGGTAGACTCTAAGTGGCGATGCGCCAAGCGTTCTTGCGAATACGCGCGCTACGGGATCCACGTTGCGAATGGCTTCAAGCGTATTGACAAACAGCATTGAAAATACGGCGAACGCGACGAAGGACACGGAACCTATACGAGCGCCACCGAACCAGGACAGAAACAAGGGCAGCAATGCAAAGAGCGGAATAACGCGCACGACGAGGAACGGCCCCTCGAACATTCTTCGCAGCCTGGCGTTCCATCCAAGCACGAGGCCAAGCCCGATCCCGAGCGCACCGCCGCAAAGCAAGCCGCCGAACAGCGTTGTCGCGCTGGCAACGGTATTGACAAGTAGCACCCAAAAAGCATTGCCGAAGGTCTGCGGAGTTCCCGGTCCGGCGAAAACCGAAAGCCGGGGGATTGCTTCAAAAACATCGGCGGGAGACGGCAGCAAAGGACTTGATCGGCCCGATGGGTCCGCCACTGACCAAGCGGCGAGCCACCACCCGGCGACAAGTACCGCCGCAACCAGCAGCCCCGTCAGGCGGTTTCCCGAACCATGCCGCAACCCACGAAGATCTGACACGTCAAGCATCCGCGGTTTCGTCGGCTGCGGTAAGCCAACCCTCCAGCGCACGCCATAATTCGGCCTTTTGCTCCGCGAATTTCGCATCGACCCTGAGGTCGCTCGCTCGCGGCTTCGTAAACGGAACATCGACGATGCGGCGGATCGACCCTTTTCCCATCACGACGATGCGGTCGGCTAAAAACAGCGCCTCCTCGATATCGTGGGTTACGAACACGGTCGCTTTCGGCTCTCTGGCAAGAATGTTGAGCAGCTGTTCCTGTAGCTGGCATTTCGTGGGGTAGTCAAGCGCGCCGAATGGCTCGTCCATCAATAGAACTTCCGGACTGTTCGCCAGCACCGTGGCGATCTGGCAGCGCTTCTTCATGCCTCCCGACAATTCCTTCGGATATAAGTCCGCGAACTCCATCAATCCGACCAGCTTCAAATACTTTTCCGCGTATTCCTTTCTTTCGGCTCTCGGCAGTCCTTGCGTCTCGAGCCCATACTCCACATTGCGCCTTACCGTCCTCCAAAAGAACAAAGCGTCCGCCTGGAAAACCATGCCCCTGTCCCTGCCGGGTCCCCGAACGGGGCGTCCGCGTACGCTGATTTCTCCCTCGGTCGGTTCCGCCAGCCCCGCGATCTGGTTGAGCAGGGTCGTTTTCCCGCACCCCGAAGGTCCCACTACGGCAACGAAGGATCCGTTGTCGATATCAAGATCGATGCCCGTCAACGCAGTGATTTCCGCGCCGCGCTCCGTTCGGAGGACTTTCGAGACACCGCGAAGCCGGATATGCGGCACCAACTCGGCTATTGGCGCGTCACCGCCCACGCTGGACGGAACCATTGCGTTTTCTCGGCTTGAAAAACCTAGACCATGGCCAGCAATCGCACCGGCGAACCGGTTCCTCCCCGAATTTTCAAGGGTGCGGCAATCGTCAGGAATTCGTAAACCTTGTCCTCGGCGATTTCGGTCATTTTGACATTTTCCATCAGACGTATGCCTGCCTTCGTCAGCATAGCAATATGCATCGGCAAGGCTTCGCCCGGAAACTCGAACGGAATAGGGTCTGTCGCAAATTGGTCGAGGCCCCAGCAAATGATGTTCTTGTCGACGGCCCACTGCGCGCATGCCTTGCCGAGGCCCGGTTCGCCGGAAAGCGTCATTTCCGCATCTTCCCAGTTGCGCCCCCAGCCGGTATGCACGAGAACCACGTCGCCGCTTTTGACTTCCGTTCCCTGAGCTTCGAGTGTTTCATCGAGTTCGCCAGGCTGGATCGCATAGCCGGCGGGCAGGATTTCCTCGCCCTTGTGAGTTGCAACATCGATAAGCACCCCTCGTGCGATAACGGGAGGCATGTTTTCGGCTCCCAATCTTCGTGTCCCGAAGGTGTCGATGATGTCGCGGTTGCGAATTCCGTTGTAGACGAGAAATTCTCCGTTTTCCTGCATCTGCCCGACATGGTTGAGCTGGTCGATGTGCGTTCCCGAATGATCGCTTATGGCCATCCGAAGGTTCTGCGCCGAATAGCCGTTCTTCATTTTCCCGATAACGCGGTCATGCCACTCGACACCGTTTTCCAGCGTGTACTGCGTGTTGGCGAAGTATGAACCATGGAACCCCGGCACCGGCATGTCCTGATCCATTACGTGGGACAGGTCGTAGACGCGTCCTTCCTTGACGAGTTGAAGCGATGCCAGAATCGTCTCCGGCGTTATCAGATTCAGAGCGCCGATTTCATCGTCCGCGCCGAATCTTGACGGATGCCAATTTTCTAGGCTCCATTCGTTCATTTTATCCTCCCCTTGCTGCGCGGCACGCTCGCTGAAACCCGTCTAGCCGCTCATCGGCTTTCTCGCTTCCGGAGCCACTTGCGGCAGCTGCGTCCGAGGCTGTCCTGCACTCGGTCGCCGGAAGGCGCAAATGCTGCCGTTTTTTCGCAGTCAAGAATCTATGCTAATCAGAAGGCAACCATCGTGTCAATTGTACTGGATTGCTTGGGTGTATCTCAAACTTGTTGCAAAGCGACGCGAGAAAGTATTCCTATAGCAGCGCGCCTCTTTATGGGTTGGAAGGTCGGAAACTCACATTCGGCCCAATCAACCATTTTGGGCTACACCCGGATTGCTTGAATGAAGCGGCTCCAAAAATTTATTGGATGAAATTGGAAGCGCGCTTTAATTGGCGAAGCCTGTCCGGGATTGACATCAGCGGCACCTATCCGATCAGCTGCGCCCTGCCCCATTGGTCATTATAGCTCTAGACACGATTGATTTTGTCGGCTATGCCGACTCCATGACAGCGAACACATCGATTCGCTGCGCGCTGCTTTCCGACCAAGGTCGGGCGGTTCTTGCGGCCATGCCGCCGCCCGGGAGCTTTCTGAGCCGGACGGCATTTGCGCGCGAGGTGCGCGCACGGTTCGGCTTTGTCGACGCCCTCGGCAATCCGCGGGAATCGAGCTGCAAGGCGGCTCTGCGCGATCTGGATGCGGCGGGCATCGAGGGGCCTTGGATTGTCGGAGTCAGGGGTTCCTTTGCTTCATCCACGTGCTCCTCGGCTACTTCGATATTCGCGGCTAGACCATCCCGGCCGCTCGCGCCGCCGACACCGAAACAGGCTGGTGGCGGTGTGCGCAGCCGATTCGGCAACAAAGGCGCGGTGACCGAGGAGCATCGCCTCAATCTCGAGACCGACGAGTTGATTTCCTTCGCCGGAATGGACGCGAGTGCCCGTCCGGTCGCCGCTGCCGCGTTCGGCGTCGCGGCGATTGGCAAGCAGGCGCGATATGGCGAACGGCTCGGAGGCGGCGCTGAGTTCCCGACCCTTGATGCGCTTGTCAGGCACCTGGAACTCGCCGACCGGTTTCCTTTGTTTGTCGAACAGCGTCGCGGCCAAACCGAATCCGGTGTTGCGCACGACGAATTTGATCAGCCGAACGCGGCGGCTCCCTGTTCGCGGCGAGTACAGGAGCGGCTCGCGAAGCGTCACCTGGCGCCAGTAGCTTCTTCCGGTGACGAGGAGGCGGAAGACGAGCAGAGTGATCCTCTGGCCGTCCAATACTTGGCGGCTCAATGGCCGCCCGGTGAGAGCCTTCGTCTTCAGCGCCTTGATTCGCAGATCCATGCTTCGCCTTAGGAAGAACTCGAAGCCAAAATACGGATCTGCAAAAGATTGTTAGCACCCTTCCCGGAAAATTTTCGCTTTTTCGTTTTATCCAAGAAAATCAGAGCGTTGCGCGGGACTCAAAATTACCGGCCTCAGCGCTGTGGATAACCGAATGCCATTGAACAGCGAGGCCCGCCCGACCCGAACCAGACGATCGCGAGCTTCGCGGCCAACACGGCCCGCCTCGCCGGATTCATCCCCAGGAAGAGGCAGCCGCTGCCGGGAACCAAAAAACTCTGGGAGGGCTACATGCTTCTATCATTGTTCGTCGAAGATTTCAGAGCTTGGTGAGACTACGGCATGATCTGAGTTAACCGTGTACGGATGAAAGACCCCGGAGTTGGACGCGAAATGCTTCTTCACAGACATCGAAATCGCGATCCTCGCCGACTTCGCGACCGAGCGGCGATTCCCCGGGCCGGACAATCTCGGCCGCGCCATGGGCCTGGTCGCCGCGATGGGCGGCCACCTGCACCGCAAGCACGACCGGCCTCCGGGGAACGAGATCATCTGGCACGGCTACGCCCGGCTGGCCGATTCGTCCGCCTCGACCGAGCGCGCCTTGAGGCTGGAGCCGGAAAAAAGTGAAGTGTACAAGCTATTGCGGGCTGACTAAATTTATGGCCAATGGGCAGCCTGCGAGCCATCGCAACCGACGACCTTCCCGAAAAGCCGCCCCGACCGACGACCACCTCCCCGCAGACAAAACTATCCGCAGTCCCGTTGGAAATTCGCCCAGGCAAGGAGAAAATCGAAAATGAATTGATAATGAGAATTACTGCCGAAACCGCCGTTTACTTGCGATGCGATTCGCGCCGTGCGATATCGATTCGAGGCTGCAGGCCGAGCAGCCGAATCCCGAACATTATCCGGTGGCGAGCGGCGGCTTGTTCATGAAATTCGATCCGCGACCATCCCGGAAATTCAATACCGGTAGTGCTCCGGTTTGAACGGGCCCTTTGCTGGAACATTTATGTATTCCGCCTGCTCCGAAGACAGTTCGGTTAACTTTGCGCCAAGTCGACCGAGATGCAGGCCGGCTACTCTCTCATCCAAATGCTTGGGCAGCACCATGACGCTGTTTTCATAGCGTCCTCCATTTTTCCAAATGTCGATCTGCGCGAGCACTTGGTTCGTAAAACTGGCGGACATGACGAAACTGGGATGGCCGGTTGCATTGCCCAAGTTGAGCAGCCTGCCTTCCGAAAGCAGGATAACCCGTTTTCCCGAAGGCATTTCGACCATGTCCACCTGGTCCTTTATTTTGATCCACCTGTGATTGCGCAGCGCATCAACCTGGATCTCGTTGTCGAAGTGGCCTATGTTTCCGACAATCGCCATATCCTTGAATTCGCGGATGTGTTCGATGCGGATGACATCCCGGTTCCCGGTCGCGGTAATTACGATGTCCGCCGTGGATGCCACGTCTTCGAGGCGCACGACTTCAAAGCCGTCCATCGCCGCCTGTAGAGCACAGATCGGATCGATTTCCGTAACGAGCACTCTTGCTCCAGCTCCGCGCAATGAAGCGGCGCAGCCCTTCCCCACGTCGCCGTAGCCGCAAAGCACCGCTATCTTGCCCGCGATCATCGTATCCGTTGCGCGCCTGATGCCGTCGACAAGACTCTCGCGGCAGCCGTACTTATTGTCGAATTTCGACTTCGTTACGCTATCGTTGACATTAATTGCCGGAAACGGAAGCTTTCCCTGCTCCATAAGGCGGTATAGGCGATTTACGCCGGTAGTCGTTTCTTCCGTAACGCCTACGATAGCGGCGCGTTGCCTTCCGAACCAGCCCGGGGATGAATCCAAGCGGGACCTGATTTGTGCGAAAAGGCATTCTTCCTCTTCCGAACCGGGGCCTGAAATGCAGGAGTCGCCCTCGTCTTCGGCTTGGGCTCCGAGAAGAATGTAAAGCGTCGCATCGCCGCCGTCGTCAAGAATCGAATTGGCGAACCCGCCTTCGAACTGAAATATTCTGTCGATGTAATCCCAGTATTCTCCGAGGGTTTCGCCTTTGAAGGCAAAGACGGGAACTCCGGATTCGGCGATCGCCGCGGCGGCATGATCCTGCGTTGAAAAAATATTGCAGGAAGCCCACCTGACCGATGCGCCGAGCTCGGTCAAGGTTTCGATAAGAACAGCCGTTTGGATTGTCATGTGCAACGACCCAGCGATGCGAGCGCCCGACAAAGGCCTGCTTTCCCCATACTCTTCTCGCAGCGCCATCAATCCTGGCATTTCCGTTTCGGCAATCTCGATTTCCTTCCGCCCGAAATCCGCTAGAGATATATCTTTTACGATGTATTGGCTGGTCATTTTTTCCTCGGCAATATTCAAGCGAAGGGCGTTATCACCGACTATCGCACTCGACAATAGCCTAATGATTCTGTAGAATCTGCTGTCGGTTTCCAGTCCATCGCATTGCATGAAAAATAAGAGAGCCTGGCAGCGAATGCTATCCGGTCGCAGGCTGGATTTGCTAGATCCCTCGCCATTCGACATTGAAATAGAAGACATTGCGCACGGTCTTGCCTTCGTCGCGAGATGGAATGGGCAGACGAAAGGCGATTACCCCTACAGCGTTGCCGAGCATTCCTTGCTGGTCGAAGAAATATTCGTCCAAAACCGACCGAATTCAACAGCGAACTGGCGGCTGGCGGCGTTGTTGCACGATGCTCCGGAATTCGTAATCGGAGACATGATTTCGCCGGTTAAGGGCGCAATCGGCACCGGTTACGAATCTCTGGAAAGGCGGCTGACGGAAGCGGTTCGGCTTCGTTTCGGCTTGCCGACGGAATTGCCTCGCGCAATTGAAAAATCGATAAAGAAGGCAGACAAGCTATCCGCATGGCTAGAAGCGACTCAGATTGCGGGATTTTCCCATGCCGACGCAAACAAGCATATTGGCTACCAGCGCACGGCAAAAGGCAAGGAATTGAAAGTCCTAATTCGCCCGCCCGCCGCGGTTCGTTCGGAGTTTAAAACTAAAATGGCCGAACTTCTAAACATAATGGACAGCGGCATTCCAGCAAACCAAAGGAAACTGCGCCGAATATTTCCCGTTTCGCCTACTTCCGATATCGGAAGCCGCCGATTAACCTATTCTGCTAGCGGAATCGATAAAACAGGAAGTTCGCAGGGCTAATTCCTCCGGCGTTTCGCGTCTCCTGAAAAATTCTACAAAGCCGTGTTCCGGCAATACGAGATAGGTAAAGGTCGTGTGGTCGACCAAATAGAACTCGTCCTCGCTTTCGTGCCTTTTGAAAAACACCTTGTACGCGTCCGCGGCATCCTTTACCTGATCAAGCGAGCCTGTAAGCCCGATCATATTCGGATGCATGTTGGAAGCGAAATCGCCAACCACTTCAGGCGTGTCGCGTTCCGGATCAACCGTAACGAATACGGGAGTTACGTCGTAGCCTTTCGCTGTCAGCGCGTCGGCCGCCTCGGCATTCCTAAGAACGTCCAGCGGGCAGATGTCGGGGCAATACGTATATCCGAAGTACAACAGCGACGGCTTTTCGAAAACATCGCGGTCGCTAACTGTCCGGCCGACCTTGTCTACGAGCGCGAACGGCCCGCCAATAGAACTTTCTCCCGCTACGGCTTTTGTCGCCCTGCATTCGACAAATGAGACTTCGGCTCCGTCGACAAAAGCGAAGTAGACCGATCCCGAGAGAATTGCGGCCATGGCCGCGGACGCTGCAATTGCGTAGCGCTTGGTCATGGAATCCTCCTAGCAGCAGAAATATTAGCGTCTAAGGCTTCAAATTGGCGCCGACGAAATTGCCGACTGGTTCTGCAGCGTAATCTGTATTTGGGAAATCCAGTAAATTATTTCAATCGGATGGCCGGTGGCCCGTTGCAACAATCGCGGAGCATGAAATAAATCCCGAAATTGATCTTACGCACGGCATTGATATGACGGATGGAGCCAAGTCCAGCCCGGGACTTGCGGGGAGCGTCAAACGAAAACCGACTGTTCGAAGAACGGCATGCTATAATTTCCGAGCGACGATGATTAAATTACCGGGATCTTGAGGCGACATAGCGTGCAATTCCTTAGCCGCCGGAACGATTCCGGCAGACCTCAATTGAAATTGCCGATGCCGCCGGTTGCAATCGGAATTCTACCTGTTGGCTAATGATCCAATCACAGATTTACGAATTCGCATCGAATCGCATGGACCAGCGGAAACGATGCGGCTTGCCGAAAAGATTTCAATGCTAGTAGGATCAGGCGATGTGCTGCTACTATCCGGCCCGATCGGCTCAGGCAAGACTCTTTTCGCCCGATCGCTGATTCAGGCCAAGCTGCGGCATTCGGGTCAATACGAAGAAGTGCCGTCACCCACTTACACGCTCGTGCAGACCTACATGGCCGGCGAACTAGAGATCTTGCACGCCGATCTCTATCGAATCGAATCCGAATTCGAATTTGCGGAGCTTGGGCTTGAAGAGGCTTTTGAATCCGCTCTTTGCCTCGTTGAATGGCCGGAAAGACTGCCAGCCGCAATGTTTCCATGTACTTGGAAACTTGATCTTTCGCCATCGAAGGTATCGGAAGACCTGCGAATTATCGCAGTGGAAGTGGCGGAGCCGGAAAAGCTTCCGCTCTTATCGCAGCTGGAGAATTTCGAGTGAACGAGCGAGATGGCAAAATTGAGCGGTTCCTAAGGGAGTGTGGGCACGGCGGGGCGAAACGAATTGCATTGTCCGGCGACGCTTCGAGTCGCCGCTATCAGCGGATTTTTACTGGAACCGGCGGCCGTACTTTGATACTAATGGACGCTCCCCCCGAAACTTGCGAACCCGTCGACGCTTTTGTCGATGCAGCCAAATTTCTGAGGTCCATTCAACTGAGCGCTCCAGCAATTCATGGCTTGGACCGAAAGAATGGATTGATGCTTCTCGAGGATTTCGGGGACGACCTCATTGCAAGAATCCTAGAGAAAGATTCGAGCGCCGAGATAAAGATATACGAGATTGCTGTCGATTTGCTTGCTGACTTGCAAAGTCATCCGCCTACTCTGAACTTTCCTGCCCATACGCCCGAATTGCAAGGGGAGTTGTCGGCACTTTCCGTTTCATGGTACCGAAAATTTGCAGTCGGCGCGGAAAACATTGAATCGCAAAGCGCCCAGATAAAGGAAATTATTGAAACCGGCATCGCGTCGATACAAACAGAATCCGTATTTGTTCATCGGGACTACCATGCGGAAAACCTTATCTGGCTTCCAGAGCGCGAAGGGCTGCAGCGGGTGGGTCTATTGGATTTTCAAGATGGCTCGATTGGCCACCCCGCCTACGATCTTGTGTCTCTCCTGGAAGACGCGAGACGCGATGTCGGGCCGGGCGCGCGAACTCGGGCAACGCAAAAATATTGCGAAGCGACCGGAAAAAGCATGGATGCCGTCAACATGCATCTCGCGATATGCGGGGCGCAAAGGAATCTTCGTATTATCGGCGTATTCGCTCGCTTGGCGATTCGTGACCGCAAACCATGGTATCTCGACCTTTTGCCGCGAGTCTGGAGAAATTTGGAATTTGACCTCAGCCATCCCTGCAACTCCAAGCTTGAATTGCTCGTCCGACGAATTTTTCCAGCTCCCGATCCTCAAATCCTTGATAAGCTACGAATAGCTGCCTCCCGAATTCCCGCTGGTCCGTAAATTCGCGGATTCTCGCGTTACAGACGTCGGAAATCCATTCGAAAGATGCCATCGTCGAAAATGAATAAACCGGTCTCCGCATTGGTCTACGCCGCAGGTTTCGGCACCCGAATGGGAAGGCTTGTGGAAAGCAAACCCAAGCCGCTGCTGAAAGTTGCAGGCAAACCTCTATTGGAACACGCTCTTGAACTGGTAGAAGAAGCGAAAATCAAAACTTGCGTCGTCAACGCCCACTATAGGGCCAGCTCAATTGTTAGCTATCTCGAAAACCGACCCGAAATTACGGTTTTAGTCGAATATCCGGCAATTCTAGAGACGGGCGGCGGCCTGGCGAATGCACTTCCCGTCCTGGGGTCCAACCCCGTCTTCACTCTCAACACGGATGCAGTCTGGCTGGGGCCTAATCCGCTCGAATGCCTGAACGAATCCTGGGATCCAGAAAAAATGGATGCCCTACTGCTCGTGGTTCCATTGGCGAAATCCCGCGGGCATGCCGGACCGGGCGACTTTTCCATGCTCCGTGACGGTCGACTGAGAAAAAGACGCGCGCAAGAGCGTTTCGTCTATACGGGCGCGCAAATTATTCGCACCGATTTGCTGTCCGAGTTTGGAACCGGCACATATTCGATCAAGCCGGTTTGGGAACGCATGGGTGCGGACAACAGATTTTTCGGCGCGGTTTACAACGGCCTCTGGGCCGATGCCGGAACGCCGCGCGGTCTTGAATGCGCCGAACAGATGCTAGCTGAATGCTAGCGGATTTTGTCTGTCGTTCGAATTGGTCGCGAAGTTCAATTGGGTGTAAGTAAGCGTTCGGTCGAGCGGTGGCGACAGTCCGTCGCGGCGTCATTTCGGTCACTGCGAAATTGGTACTGGTAACCAGGAATCCGGCGTGCTATTTGGCTGCGCATAAAGATTCGCATCGAGGATATCGGGACGCCGCCCGTTCCGCGCGTCGCTGACGACGGGCAGCTGTCGGAGGCGTCGGCTCCCGGTCCGGTCGACTGGAAATTCCATTGCAAGCGCTTTGAGCAACCACATTAAATGAAGCAATTGGCGGTTCCCGCGTTCACGGTATTTGGGGAACCCCGGCACGATTGCGCATTCCGCGCGGCGCGCGCTCCCGGCAACCGTTCACGGCAACGTCCAGGGAGTCGGCGGCAGTCGGACAACACGGATCGTCACCGCTGGACCGAACGCATGCTATAAGACCATGTCCATGCCATTAACATTAAGCTGGCCTTCCACCATGCCATTGGCTAGATCGCGTTGGGCATTATAATAGCGCTGATCGCGGATCTGATAATTAGTTACATCCTTAACGCGCTCTTCTCACCAGTCCAATTTTTTGGGGTATTGACGGACCAAATTTGGGATTTCGGACAGTTAATCGGATCTTCACGGCCGGAAAACCGGGTTTCCTCCGTTATATCAGGCCATTAGGCCGATATCAGCCTGGACTCGTACTGGCAACAATCCTCGCCGGGTCAATCTCCGGCAACTCAAATGCCCGCCGTTGCAGCGGCATCGGCTGCGCCAGCATCTCGAAAACATGATCCGGGCTCTTCGGCAGCATGACCTCGTTGAGCGTCAGCGTCGGGTCGTTTGCGGTAGGGGGCAGAATCGTGCGCCAAGCCCCTGAAGCCGTCATTCCGGACCACCTGTATTCGCTCGTGAGCAAATTGTGACCCAACCCGAGCGGTAATGTGTGTCGGTGGCAGGCTTGATCAACGCAGCCTGGCAGAATTGCAGGAATGCCGTGTTGGCCGATCACCCTCCCCGGATGCTCCTGCACCTCGATCTCGTTCGCCCGGGTCAGGGATCAGGAAATTGCGGCGCTGTCGCTGCAACTCGTCTAGGCATCGCTTGTATACGTCAACACTGTGTTCATTGCCGCCTGCGCAGAGGGTTCTCTCCATTTCTGCCTCTCCGGAGGCCTGAACCGGCCGGTTTTCGGCACTTCGCCTGAGACCCCGTTTCCGGCCGGTAGAGCGGGGGAAGGGTTATGCGGCCCCAACGAGGGTCATCCAGGCGGCGTTTCGCTCGCGAGGCGGGCGCTGTGTAGAGGGGTTTTCACGGAGTCGGCAAGTTGAAATGATTTCTCCGGAATCCGGGCTGGGGCAGTTCCAAAACAGGCAAATTATCCCAGCTTCCAATTCTCCTTACGAAGCAAATCGAGAAACCTGATGTGCCTGACCCCGATTTTTTTGCATACAAAGGGAATGTTCGGATTTTTATGGGCGTTGCCGATTGCAAGCCTCTCTGACGACACAACACGCCATTTATCTCCGTTGATAACAGCCTGGGCAATTACGAATGGATCGGCGTTACTTATACCGCGTGTTTTCCTGGGATATTGAAACTCATTCATGATCCCACGGACCTTGATCTGGATTGCATCGCTGTCATCTAGATAGAAGCCGTTCTGAGCCTTGCACCATTTTGCAAGTGTCAGCTCATCATCTGAGTCCTTGATTTCGTCCCGAACATAGCGAACCGCGCGCAGGCGGCCCTCGATGATCAGGTTCTCCGTCAACGGCAAAAGCCCGGGAAACACATCCTGGGGGTAATCCTCCCACCAGCCGATTAGTGCGCTCGTATCGATGCTGTAGCAGGGACGGTTCTCAACCAATGCCTAATCCTTACAACGCGAGTTCCTGAACCTTGCGCACAGCTGGAGCTCGAACCTGCAAATACTGGGCAGCATCCGCGAGCGTGATACGTTGCTCACCCAAACTGTTCAGGATGGTACGGACGTAGTTACTGCCAAAATCGCTTATGGCTCGCTGTGGTCCACTCTGCCCTATGAAATCCTTCTCCTTGTTTTGTTCCCGCTCACGGGCCTTCTGAGCGGAAAGCTGGGCATGATACTCTGCACGGCGCTCGCGGTAGAAATCGACGGTGGTCAGATTGAAAGTCAGAAGACGCCTTACGGCCGCTTCCCGGCTTACACCGAAGCTGGACGCTATATCCTTGATTTCCTGGTCGCTCCAATCGACGGCAGGACCACTGCAAGAACAGACGGTCTTGTTGGCTCTGAACTCTGCCTCCGGCATCAGCGCCGCCGCGGCAGCGTGATTGCAGAACACTTCGACCTCCATGTCGGCCTGCGCTCGCTGCGTGTAGTCGTCGATATCGCAGATGCCGCTTCTGCCCATTAGCAAGTGGGTGAACTCGTGGAGCATCGTGAAGGTACGGCCGTTTGGAGCCAGTTTCTTGTTGATCCCGATCACAGGAAATACCGGCTCGACAATGGAAAACCCCCAGGCTTCTTCAACATCAACGCCATCAAACTGGAAAACAAGGATGTTCTGTGCCTCGATCCGCTGACGCCATCCGTTCAGGGTTTCGCGCGGATCCTTCCAGGTTATCTGTTCAGTGGCGGCGACACTCAGAATGTCGCGAATGCTCTGGCCAACGCGTTCGGGTGACTGGCGCATCCTGGCCTGATGCGGGAAGTGGACGAGTTGATCGCCCATATCATCAAGCAGATCTTTGGTAATGTCCTGGCGTTCGCACGCAAAGCGGAGCTGTTTGCGAAGGGCGGGTGAGTAGTCGCCCGCAATGGCGCCACGAGGTCGACGAAAATCATGTGGAAGCGGTCGTTCGGCCGGTGGTGCAGGAAGATAGAAATCGGAAATCGGCCGTTTGAACATGTCCGCCATAATGCGCAGCTGTCCCATGAACGGCATTTCTTCGCCGCTTTCCCAGGCCAAGATCAGTTCCGGGTCTTTTTTGAATTTATTGGCGACGTCTTGAATTGAGTATCCGGCCGTCTCTCGCGCCCAGGTGAGGATCGGCCCCTCGACCAATGCTCGAACGCGCTTAGCCACAGCCTGACTCCGGTCCGTTTCGATCACCAGGAAAATGGCGATACAATGTTGCACGGGACTCGTCCATCAATTCATCGATCCCTGTATCTCCTAGTCAACTCTCCAAAGTGGCCGTTCTCGCCACCTTCCGCACCAGCAATTCCCGCTAGGCGAACATTTAGCCTGCCGTCCGCAATTTTGGCAAGCCGGTCACCTGTTTTCGGCCGGATCGCTCACTTCCGCTGCCGAATCCGGCTCGGACTCCGTCCCGCGGGCGTCTTTGTCGACGCAATTTCACCGCCCGCATCGCCCGGGCGCCGTTTGCCCATTGGCCATAAATTTAGTTGGACCGTAATAGCTTGCACACTTCGCTTTTTTCGGGCCCCAGCCTCAAGGTGCGCTCGGTCGAGGCGGACGAATCGGCCAGCCGGGCGTAGCCGTACCAGACGATCTCGTTCCCCGGAGGCCGGTCGTGCTTGCGGTGCAGGTGGCCGCCCATCGCGGCGACCAGGCCCATGGCGCGGCCGAGATTGTCCGGCCCGGGAAATCGCCGCTCGGTGGCGAAGTCGGCGAGGACCGCGATTTCGATGTCCGTGAAGAAGCATTTCACGTCCAGCTCCGGGGTCTCGCGCCCGCATATCGTCAGGGCGGCCAGCCTCCAGGCGATCACGGCGTTGATGGCGGCGGCGCGCCGGATCCGCTCGGCGGCGGCGTGCGCGATCTTCTCGACCCCGCAGCCGGACCTCAGGACCCTGTGCCAGTCCTCGATGCGCCAGCGCAGAGCGTACAGCTCCAGCGCCTCGTGCGCCTGTTCCTCGCCGGCGACCGGAAGCGTCGTCAGCAGAAGCCATTCCAGGCGCTCCGAGCGGTCGGCGGGATCGGCGTCCTCGACCGCGTGCACCGCAGTCATCCGGAACGGCTTGGAACCGAACCGCCTGCGCTTCTTCTCCGGCACCGGGATCTCCAGCGCCAGCAAGCGCAGCTCGCAGTCCGCCTCGCGTGGCGCGCGGTATTCCGTACCGGGCGCGCACGAGCAGGTCAATTTCGCCGCCCAGGCGCCGCCGCTCTGCGAAGACCTCGACGGCATCGCCCTCGCAGTCCATCACCGCCACCGTCCGAACATCCGCCAGCGGCGCCACGAGCTCGGCGCCGGGCCCTCGGGCGGCAGGCTCGCGGTGGCGGTGACCGAAGCAGTGCCGGCGGGAGATATGCGATGAGAGCGACTGGCAGGATGGACGGGGCGCGCCGGGAAGACGACAATCTGGGGCGGGAACCGATGAACAAGGCTGATATCGCCGGTCGAATCGTCGGCCAGTCCGGATCGGGCACGTCGGCAATCCATCACAGGAGAGGAGGTGGGTGTTCCGGATGTTGAAGCCTGGCGGCACGGCTTGCCGGGAGGAACCACGCTGGACCCACGGGTTGATGGTTGACCGCCTTCACGGCTACCTCTAATGTGGCGGATGAGGCCGGAAGACGGCAGGGGACTACCACCATGCAGTTGGCGGTTTCTCTCAAGGCCTCAACGGTATAGGCTGATCAACACTACTGGAGAGGGCTGATAGGTGTCTACGCTCCCTTGCAGAGAAGGCAAAGTCAGTTCTGGAAGTGCACCTACCGGGAGTACTTCCAGAACCAGCGGGCCTAGTGCTCCACACGCAACCGCCATCGCCCTGCCGCTGCTGCCAAGGCACTTATTCGTGCAATTGTGAACCCCACTCGCATTGAGAGACTTCAGATACGTTAAGTCCAATACAACTGCTGCATAAAGTATAGCAATCGCGAACGCGCTTTGAGGAAACAGCCACAATGAATTCAGATAGCCCGCCATTCAAACTATCCCTGTGGAAAGATTACGTGCCGCAACGAACACTTATTGCGACGCAGGTTGAAGAAAATGGTGCGGCACCGAAAGTTATTTCTCAAGAAAATTTGCAAGAAGAGATTTACTCGTGGCACACATTAGAAGATCCGTTTGGCGGTGTTATCGATCCCGAGCTGCGGCAAAAGCTTCACCACGCTCTGGTGGAGCGGTTGAATCCGTCACTTCCGCCGTCTCAAAGACGCATTGACGTCCTTAAGGAGTTTGCACTGTTGGCAGAAAAGGCTATTGTTGATCATAGGGTTAAGTGGATCTGGGGACACGGTGCTTCTCAGCATAACGATTCGATAATAGAGCCGCTAAACTCCCTATTGGCACTTAAGTTGCATGTGGATTGGCTTCTGACCTGCTTTACCGCGCGACCTGGAATTTCGGTATCGGTCCGATGATGCCCTTCTATTTGAATTCACCTGCAGAAGCAGAAGTCGCGATAGCTAACCTTCTCAAGGACGAATATTCCAAGCCTAATGGTCAATGTTCTATTTGCGTACGGGATGACGGTGCCTTTCTACATCAAGATTGCCAAGATTGGCTCAATCTTGGTGTTCTTCATTTCCCTGATTTGTTGAAGGGTTTCGGTGACTTAGAAGAGGAAGAGGCTTGGGCAAATCTCGTGAAACTCGGGGCATTCGAGTGGCATGTGGCAGATCACAAAGTGACCAAAGCAGAACTAAAGAATTTGCTCTGCAGTGAGGCCGAAAAGGAGAATTTTCATTTAGGAACTCTAACCCGCGATATCTCTTGTATTGCGGTCAGGACCGGTTTGTTGTTGCCAACATTCGATCCGGCGGCCCTGGACGAGATGCCCTATTGTCGATCTATGACAATCATATCAGATACATCCGGTGTAGTACAGGGCGGTTTGGACTTTGTTGCATGCCATCTGAGTCCGGCTGCTAGAATTAAGGTTCCTTCAATCGTCCATATGGAGCTGGTTGGTGCCGCTGAGAACTACTTTAGACTTCGTAGGGCCACTAAGACAAAAAACGCCGCTCGCCGCCGTAAGGAACTCGTGGAACACTTGAAAAGCCAGGGTGGACAACGCTCATTGCTGCGACTGGAGCTTCACCAAAGTACCGAAGTTGAGCGTACGTTTTTACTCGGCGACCCGCTCCGGGCAGCCTTTGAAACAGACAATAGCGGCGAATTGTCTGGTCTGAACATTAGTTTACCAATTAGGTCTTATGCAGACCGACTGATTTTGGAAGCGGCTCGACAACATCAAGCACATTCGGGACCAGGGCACGAAGTTCGACTGCTAACCGCGGATCAGGGTTTGGCTAGGATGGCCCTGGCGGAGGGCATTCCGCCTCTGTATTTTGAAACAATAGGTTCAGAAAGGTTCTTTGGCACCTGCCTGACTGGCAGGACCTTTGACCCGTTCCAAGGGACAGTGCAAGGGGTCTCGCTAGCGACGGTACTTTGGGAATTTGCCACAGCGTTCGGTTCAGCACGGCTGGAGGGGAAGCAGACGGGGAGCGAGTTTTGGGTTTCAGCGCTTGGGGAGGACATGTCGTGGTCCCCGTATCATTCGTTGGAAGACCTGCTTTGGTGCCGAAGGACGACTGGCATATCCAATGTTGCTACGAAGACGGCTCAGACCAAGGGGGAGGACCAAGGCGGTGCCGAGGCTAAGCGACCGAAATGGAAAACCACATACCGTCGCTTTGACGTCTCGAAGTTACTCCGGCTCGTTTGCAAGCTGGACGACGCTCAGCAAATGGACAAAGACGGCGTTGTACAGATTGTACAAACGAAGCACGTGCGCGGGTTTCAGGAATACGAGCAATTTCTGTTGTCAGGTGGATTTATTTCAGAGTCAGGTGGAATCTGGACAGCGAAGCCTCCGCTAATGGATATGTCCGCCGCCCTTCGGAATGAGAATGTAGAGACCATTCGTAGCTTGCTGGGCACTACACCTTCATTCAGCGACTTCATGGGACTGCTTGGGAATGCGGGGCTCGGGCAGCCGTTGGATACGAAGTTTGCGGGTCGGAGCTCATCAACCTATCGAACGTTGGGTGAAATTGTGCAGGTCTGCGCCGCCGTTCGTGGAAAGGGGATTTATTCGACGGCGACCGTACCGGACGCAGAAGGGTTTGCAGAGATCGCGGTAAAGCGGTTTCGGCAACTTGAAAAGGGCGACGGGTTGGTATCCACGGGCGAATGGCTGGAAAAGCTAGTTGAAGAAGACGGTATTCATCCCGAAGTTGCGCGGAAGCTGTTGGAGGAAGCGAGACAAAGGCGGTTGTTGCGGAGATCGACAGAGGGGTCGACGATGCAAATGCGCTTTAGAACGCACATCGTGCATGTCTTGCGAGTGGTGTCGGGGGTTCCGGCAGTAGTTCCTGTGCACCTGTATCGGGGAGATTACCTGATACCGGGCAAAGCGAGTGCGAGCTTGCGAATTGAAGGAGTCGATCAATGAGCCTACGAGATAAACTTCGGCAGGCGCGACGCTCCGGCCAGGGCTCGCCACGGGGGATTTTTGAGCGCTTCGGAGTAACAGCGAACCCGTTTCCGTCAGCAAGCCAAACGTCGGGCAATCCTCATTATCCGCAGGAAGAGGCAGATGAACTGGCGGAGACGCAAATTGCTGCCTTTATAAGGGATAATAGGTCGCAGAGCTTAACTGTCGTGGGTTCTCAAGGAGTAGGGAAGACAAATTTTTTGAATTATTTTGAAGAACAATTGACTGATGCCGCAGACGAATTGGAGGGTTACTACGTCGTTCGTTACCTAGCCGATCCGGAAAATACTTTTGATGGAACGATACACAAATTGCTTCAAGAGCTAGGAGCAGGGCATTTCACGAGACTAGCAGAATCCTTGAGTAAGGACCAAAGCGCGATACGGGTGGCACGAAGTCAAGATCTTCAGACGGTATTACATAGGCTTGCAGAAACGGATGAGGATGAAAATAGAGAAGAGTTTGTTGAGCTAATGCTTGCTTGGCTATTAGGACACAGAGTCCTAAAGCTACATCGGGATTGGTTAGGAGTGAATTTTCGACAAGATACAGTTGAGGCAAAAACTGCTACTTTTCGCGATATTGTAGAAGTAAGCAGTAAGACAGGAATTCTAAAGGGTATATTCTTGCTGTTGGACGAACTGGAAAAGCAGGATGGCGTTTTGGGCCCGAGAGCGGTGGTAAGATATCTATCGGCGATCAGGGCGATAATCGATGCCTTGCCGCACGGTTTGTTTTTAATGCTAGCGGTGACGCCGGATGCGCTGTTGCGGTACACTGCTGCACTGCCAGCGCTACGCGGAAGACTAGAAAATCGGGTGGTGTTGGAAGCTTTGCAAGATGAAGACGAGGCGGTAGACTTGGCGGAGTTCTATATCGACAAGGCTCGTGAAAAGGCAAGAGAGGATCGTAATCAAAGGGGAGGAAAAGAGGAAATCTTGTCGAGACGTAAGATTGCGAAATGTTTTAAAACACTTTGGGAACGAACGGAGGAAAGAGGAGATGATGGTGTCAGGCAAAGAGAGTTTTTGAACTCACTGCATCTTCGGACGGAGAGAGAGCTGCGGGGAGATTGAAGCATTGGAGACGGGTGTTGGACAAGCGACGGAACGAGTGACGAGCGCGAGGAAGGAATGGCGGCTGTAAATTTCGATAAGTTGGATTGAGGGGCGGTCGGGAGAAGTGCATCGACTACTCGGCAAGGTGCACGAGCGAAGAGGACAGGGACGGGATTCGCGATTAGCGGTGCTCCAAGGCTGGTAGTATCCGGGCGAATTCGAAAGGTATCAGAGAGCCACGATCCGGATCGAGAAAATCGGTTTGGTTATGTTGACAAGCACCATGCGGAATTGCCGCATGTGGTCAAGTTCTCGGGGGCAGATCGAGTGGTATGCTGCTGCTAACACTTTTGGCAAATGACATATTGAAACCCGAGCGAGGGGATGTCGTATTTGGGGGCCGGGTAGACGGGGTCGTTACCGAGCCCCGTCCCCCACAGACCCGAGCGTGCGCGTTGACGCACTCGGTTCCTCATATGACAGCTTCGCTCATGTGCTATATATCGAGCACACGACCTTAACGGCTATCCACTGCTGTTTCGTACACGTGTTTGCGGAACTCTGAGTTTCCTCCTACGTTTCCCATCAGTGAATCTGTACATATGACATCCCCCTTCCCTCGTTCGGGTC
>MPMP01000083.1 GCA_002238565.1 Albidovulum sp. bin36 | reverse complement strand
GACGCGCGAGGCGAGGCCGTGAACCCGGACCCCGGGCAGAAGCAGGAGGCGCTGGTTGTACACCACCCGGTCGAGATTGGCCGCCAGCGCGTCCGCCGACCAGCCGATAAACGCATCGCGAGCCCGCAGGTGCCAGGTCGCCGCCGTGAAGCTGATCCCGCCGAGCGCGCCGCAATGTTCGCCGCGCACCCAGTAGCGCATCTGACCGCCGGGGGCGCGGCTCCAGCCGTGGCTGTGAAAGCGGGCCATCATCGCCTCCCATCGCCTGCGGTCGTCCGCGTCGCCCACCGGTTCGAGCGCGACCGGCCCGAGTTCGGCGAGCGAGCACGCGACATCGATGTCCCGGAACGCCGACTCCGAACCGTCCTCGCGCCGAGCGAGCCAGTCGACCTCTCGGGGAGCGGGAAGAGCTAGGCCAAGGCGATCGGCGAGCCGCGGAAGAACGCAGGCCGCCGCCGAAACGCATAGCTCTCCCGTTCGGTCGCGCCAGTTCTCGCGTTCGCAGAGCTCCCGGCTCAGCGACCAGCGCGTCCGGTCTTCCGTGCCGACCGCCCGGCGAAACCAGGAAATCGTCTCGGAACTGAATTTTCGAAGGCCAATTTGCATGGCCACGATATAGGTGATTCGTTTGAACTAATCAAGAGTGGGATGTTGAAAGGCCCGTGACGCGACCATGCGCGTCGTCCGGCTGTCGGCTCGACGGGCCCAGCGCGGCGGCGGAACCGCGGCGACCAGCGCGGAATCCCAGACCTTGCCGCCCGCGCATTCGTCCGAATAGCAAGCCGGGCGGCGAGCCGGACGCGACGTAGCGCGGCGGCGGCTGCCGGCGAGGAGCGAACGGAACCGGCGCGCCGCGCAGGGGATCGAAAGTCCTCTGTATTCGCACTACGTCGCCAGAGCGAGCGAAGCCGCCAGCGGAAGCAGCGTCCAAAGTCGGGCGCGCAGGACGAACAGCCCGACGGCCGGCGCGAGTCTGGCGTCCCAGAACAGCATTCGCGCCGGCTGCATCGTCGCCCGCCGGTAGATCGGGCGGCAGTAGAGGCCGCCGCTCACCCGCCCGCCTCAAGCAGCGCGGCCGCATCCCTATCGACGGCGCCGGACCGAAGCAGCTCCTTCGCATCGGCGGCAAATGCGCGCGCGTCCGAAACGGCCGACGGCCATTCCTCGGCCGGCATATCGCGAAGCCGCCGCCGAAGCTCGGGAGTCGCGATCGCGAATTCGCGTACCGGATGCCGGCTCAGATCGGACGCTCTCGGAAGCAGGTGCTTCGCCAGCCCGGCGCGTGTTGGTGCTCATCAAAAAGCGCGGAATGTCTGGAGAATGTCAACCGCCGCCGAGCGGGAGTAGGACATCCAATGGCATTTCTTGTCAGCCGACGCCGCATTTTCTTGTAAAGTCCGCAAATATTTGCGTTTTCGGCAAAAAAGCCCTCGCGCTGTTCTCAAGATTTTATCATTTTTCCGGGCAACTAGAATCCACCCCGCCCGCGGTCCGCAACGCGGATCGTCCGGCAGGGGTCCCTTTTATTGCTAGGGTCGAGTCAAGACTTCGATACAAGATCCCGATATGATATGCGCTTGCCGACGAAGCTTGCCGCAAGGCTCTGCATCTAGTCGATCGCATCCATCCGACGCATGTTGTGCTTTCCAGAGAACTGGCGAACATAGCGATCGAGATGCTTGGCTGAAATGTGATGGAACGTTCCGTGACAAGCGCGCTTGAGCATCGACCAGAAGCTTTCCATCCCGTTGGTGTGCGCCTGCTCCCTGACGTATTCGCCTACCAGAGTGATTGAACGCTTCATCGCCGTACCACGCGGCTAGTCCCTTGTACGCCTTGGCTTCGTCCGACGTAACTGCTGGACCGATACGCTGTGCCAGTCCTCCAGGATCCTGTCGTAGAGAGCCGAAGGATAGCCGGAGATCATCACCGAACAGGGAAGGCCCCTGAGAAACCCCTGCAGGGCCTCGTGATCCGCCTCGCCGTAGTGATTGCGGTAGCGGCGCTGCGACTTGCGGGTGATCATCAGACAGGGCGGATCGCTGTAGACCGGATCGCTGCCCTCGAAAGGGTAGTCGGCCAGAAAGCGATGACAGCACCCGTGAACCAGTTCCACCTTGTGGTCGCAACAAAACGTCCTGATTGACCAGGCGTTGAGGTCGATGCCGATCGAGCGCAGCGCCGGTGGCTTGCGCTTCATGATCGCGCCCGCCCCCAGGTGCGTTTCGATATAGGTGTCGTGGTGCCGCATCAGGCCGACAATGGCCTGGCTGAGCCCCATCGTCGCCTTTGAACCATACCATGCGCCCATCGAAACCGCCGTCCCGGAACCGTCCGGGACCAGCCATAGAACGCCGGATTCATAATGTCAACCGGAATCGTCATCGCCCCGACATGGCAGCCGCGACAGGGCCTCAAGCTCAGGCGCGTTCAGATCAACGCACCAGCCCCCAAGGTTCAACCCGCGCTCCAGGCGGGCGTTCCTGCAGTGAATATCACGCAAAATGAAAATCGCGAGAAATAGGGGGCGAGTAGATACCATCCGTCCAAATATCCGGAATATCGCCAGTATCGACGGACCTGTCGACAAATATTGAATAACGCTTGCCAAACTCTATTAGCGCTTCATTGTACTTTTGGTCGTAATCATGGTGATAACTAATGAATACTTTGTGTATGGCCATTTTCGTTTCCGACGATTTGACGTAGACCGCGGGACACGAGGTCGACTGCTTCCTGGATATGGGGCGTCCGGGCTAGGACTAAGTTTTCCTCTCGGGAAAGACCGTTGTGTAGATCCTCCGGTGAATAATTGCGAAAACACTCTCTTCCCGGCCAATCTTCGCGGGAGCCTCCCCACCGCTCGGAGAGCCCGAGGGTCTCCGCGATGTCGCGAGCGCAACCGCCGAATCCGCCCAGAAGGAAGACCGGCTGACCGGCGTCGAGCGAGAGGTATGTCTCTTCAGCGATACCCGGCATTGCGCCTTTGAATCCCTCGACCCTGCCGCCCAGAACGATTCGAGCACATATGTCCGCGAGCATGACGGTTCGCATTGCGGTCAGTCCTTTCGTCCATTCAAACTCTTGCGGGTTCTCCGCAGGAAGGCTGATACGGCGTTCCCGTGCGAGGCGTGCGCCGTCCAAGGAAAGGAAGACGAGATGAGCGGCCGACTCGTGGTCCGCAGAGAATGCCGCAAGTTCGTTCGATGTCATCCTGATGTGCACGGGCCAAGCTAGGTAGTTTGTCACGACTATGGTGCCGGTGTGCCGCGGATGACCCCGATAGCGCCCTACCAACTCGGCCAAGAGCTGGGTAAACCCGTGTTGTCGCAGATCCCCGCCGTATGCCAGACTAATTCCAGAAGCAAGAAGGCGCAGTGCAACCTCGGCCATGGCGTCGCGCAAATGTCCGTCGCTCAGGCCGAGGATGCCGAGGTCGGGGCTCTCTGAAATCGAGATTCCGACCGAGGGGGTTTTCTCGGTTTGGGACGGCATCATAGACGATCCTCCAGCTAGTCCGTCAAGGTCTGTACGCGTACCCTCGGTGCGATTTCGCGGAATAGCCTTTCATCATCGGCGCTTAGAAGGGGTTCAGGATATACGATCGCGTGAGCCGAGTCCTCGGCACCAAGTGGTACTGCGGCCAAAGCAATCAACTCAGGTGGGCGTGCCGTGAACAGCACCCCTGGGGAATTCGTCATATACGACCCTACACGGCAAAGCCACAGCCAAGTGCGGAAGATCTCATCCAAGAGGCA
This sequence comes from Albidovulum sp. bin36, assembly GCA_002238565.1. Lineage (GTDB taxonomy): Bacteria > Pseudomonadota > Alphaproteobacteria > Rhodobacterales > Rhodobacteraceae > JAPPFL01. The sequence goes on along the minus strand of MPMP01000083.1, from coordinate 21,588 downwards.
ACCTGCAACTGTCTCTATCCGGTCAGTACGGCCTGGATCCATACGGACGACCGGGACGTTCCCTAGATAGGGCATCCCGCGCGGATCGACATCTCGCATGCAATCGACCACGATCATGGGCACAAGGCGACGTTTCGCTTCGATGACTTCGCGCCGGCACCATTCTCGGGAAGAGTAAGAATCAGTATGGACCGCTAGGAGCGCGCCTGCTCCGATCTCAAGCAGCAGGACATCTCCGAACGAGAGCCCCGGCGGGATGTCGTGGACATCGAAGAAGCTGTCGAGTGGGCTGTGCGCGTGGATCCAGTCGCGAATGCTGCCCCCCACGAACTCACCATCGCCGTCGTGCTTCGAGTGGCTGATGAATATCCGAATCTTGTCCAGGTAGCGTCCAAACGCGTCGTCTCCGCCGCTGGCGGGCAGGAACTGGTCGAGGCTATGTCGGAGCATTCGACAGAACTCGTGTGTAAGATCTGAGGTGAGCCGTCGGGCCGGGTCTACATCGGACGCGTCCCAGCGGTCCCACCGGAGAGCCTGCTGTACGCCCCCAAGGTCAAGGCCCCGGCGATCCATTGTCACTGGGAAGAACCCAGCAGGAAGTCCCCGCCTGCGCACGGCATCCGCGATGGCAAGTGTGTAATCGACCCACTCGCGATCTTCAACTAGGTAGAATTCGCTAGAACCACAACGGCGGTAAACTGCGAGTCATCCCAGTGTATTGGCAAGGGAGTAAGCGCGCCGGGTACAGCTTGGCTGCGCTCGAGGACGCTTATGGCGCGCTCCTCCCCGACGCCCCGATAGAGATCACGACTAAAGTGCGTGCGGAGGAGGTCGGCAACCTGCCGTCCTTCGCGATACGATGGATACCACACCACGTACAGCGTGAACATCGGACCTGTCGTTAACTCCATGGTGCTGAAAACCTAGTCTCACGGTCCTCCAATAATTCAGTCATTCATTCGGTGCCGATCCCGGTTGCGTTGGATGTTGGCGGAAAGCAGCCCCGGTTCCTCGTATGGGTACACGCAATGCAGGATCAAAGGCGAACTCATGGCAACAGGTTTCGCCGTCACTGCAAGCGTCTTTCGCAGCTATTCGCAAAAGCCTCGGTTCAGGCTCCCCACGTCTAGGCTGCGCAAGCCCACAGTGGACTGCAGTTGATATTCAGTCTGAATCCATTTGCGGCATCGGCAGATTCCTAGGGACAGCCTCGATGCCGTCATGTTGCCAAAGGCTATCTTTGCGGTTGCCCCCACAGTGAAGTTGTCGAGTTGCGCCGTCTCGACCGGCATGATCTGCGGCTTGGTGAGGACGCTGGTATGCGGTGCGGGAGCCCCGCCTTCATGCGGCTCTGGTGATGTGGGAGTTAGAATTTCGAATGAGCCGAAGGGAGTTTTTCATTTGAGCCCTCAACAGAGATTCTCGCAAAGCTTGAAGTGTTACCGGCGCGGGGCCTTTCATCCGTACACAGTTAACTCAGATCATGCCGTATTCTCGCCAAGCTCTGAAATCTTCGACGAACGATGATAGCAGCATGTAGCCCTCCCAGAGTTTTTTGGTTCTCGGCAGCGGCTGCCTCTTCCCGGGGATGAATCCGGCGAGGGGGCTGTGTTGACCGCGAAACTCGCGATCGTCTGGTTCGGGTCGGGCGGGCCGCGCTGCCTCCGGTGGTTCGGCTTGGACATGTGAACGGCCGGAACCTTGATCTCGTCCATGTGGACGACCGTGCGTGCAGTGCGTCCGGCATCGAGCGCAGGCGGTCACCGCGTCGATGGCCAGGCACTTGCGCAGGTCGTCGGCCAGATTGAGCTTCCGTTCCTTGATCCGGGTGCCGACCTTGAGGTCCCCGAAATATTCCTCGATCAGCCACCGCTTCTCGCGGGCGCGCGGGCTGCCGAAGGCTTCGATGTCGATGGTCTTCTCGGCGACGAGCGGCAGCGCGGCCGCATGGACCCACAGATCCCGCTTGCCGCCCGCCGCGTCGAAGGCCCTGCGCCGCGTCGACGGGATATGAGTGAGCCGTAATCTCTCCAGTTCCTGTTGGAGTGCAGCTCGCAATGTCGGGGTCAGGATCTCGCGACGGCGGTCGGTGATACGACGCGTGATCGCGGTTGAGCGGCACTGTTGAGCGCAAATTTCAAGCCTGTGACGCTCTTCCAGACGGTTGCGGCGTTCGATGACGATTTGGATCTGTTCGCTTAGTCGCTTCTGGTCAGCGAATTCTGCATGACGCGCTTTGAGCCTGGCAAGTGCCCCTTCATTACGTTCGGCGACTTCGAGTTGGGAGATCTCGGTCTCAAGTCGGCCGATCTCGTCTTCGATAAACTGAGCCGGCGAATCCGGTAGCGGATCGAGATCATGGAGCGGGTCGTACCGGTTGTCGCGCAAGGCACCCTTGACTGCTTCCAAACGCACTCCGGCCTTCTCGACAAATGTGGCTATCGCGAGCGCGGCCTCCTTGGAAGCGTCCGAAAGGCCGGCGTAGCCGGCAAGCAGCACTTCCACTTCGCGTTGAGGTCTGACGCGAAACGCCAGGAGCCTGTCGCGATGCTCTGCAAGAATCTTGTCTGCGGCGACGCTCTCTTCAGCGGCTCGGCCAGCGATGTAGTCATCGAAAGCCGACATGCGATGCACAGCATTGTCGTCGAGATCCTGTTGACAGAGGACGCAGAGGCCTCCGTTGGCGAGTTGGGGAGGAGGTGCGTCTGGAAATACGGTCACCGAAAACTCCCGAGCGTATGTCAGCATCAGGCGCCAGGTCTCAGAGCCCAGATCGGGGATGGGCTGATCGCTGAAAAGATCTCTGGCAGCAGCTTCGACAGCTCGGCTTGCGTTCTCTGCATCCCGGCGTTTTCGCTGAATTGCGGTGAGCGATGGATCGGCCAGTTCTTCTTCGATTGCCGAAGTTTCCGCTTTGACCGTTTCGAGAGCCTGCTTTGCCTCGGATCGAAGCCGGATCATGACCTGCGGATCCTGCCTCAAGTGTTGTCCGGCGGTGTCGAATGCGGCCTGCTTTTCCGCCGACCAGCTTCCGAATGCCCGTAGTTCGGGCTCGCGTGGGAGATCCTCGAGGGCGGTCTGTGTCACGAGACGGGCAAGTGTCGCCTGAACGGTGGTGCCTTCGTGATAGGCTTCGGGCAGGCGCGTACTCAGGGCGGCGTTGACGGCTGTCACACGTTCTTTGAAGCCCTCCTCGAGAGACCGACAGGCGAGTCCCAGTTTGTTCATCAGATCGAGTTCATAGGGCAGGAACTCAATCTTTCGTTGCCTGTCGACGTAGACGCGTGCACTAGCAGTATCGAATACGGAAATCCGCGAGAGTTCGGCGGGCGGGTTCTGGTCGGCGTACCAGGTCAGCTCTTCCTTGGGCTGGTCGTCGCCCCCGACGCGAAAGGCAATATCCACCTCGGGTGGAGCTGGGGCTCCGGCGTCATAGACATTGCCACGAAGATCGACCGGGCTCAGAGACCGACAGAGTTGCCGTGCAATACGGCAGTAGCCGCTCTTGCCCGAAGCATTGGCGCCGTAGACGAGAGTGATGCCGTTGATCGCGAACCGAAGAGGCGGCTGATCGGGCGAAAGCCAGTCGACGTGGCGGACTGGGCCCAGGGAGGCGAGAACCGTCTTGGGGTTGTTGCTGGCTGCTTGATTGAGATGCTCCTCGGCAAGCGGCATCGGATCGGGGGCGTCTTCCACTGGGAGTCCCGCCGCCTGTTCGATCTGGAGCCGAAGTGCCAATAGGTCGTCGGCTGTGAGCTCGCCTTGAGTGGCAAGCCGACGCAGCGCGTCCTGCTGCCAGGGCAATCTGCCGGCGGACCAGGCGAGCAGTTTATCATGCGCCATTCGTGCACCAAATGTTGAAAATTGTCAGTCCCGGAGCCCTGATCGGTCAGGGCAGGAAACATGTTGCAGAAGGCGGGGAATTCCATCGTTTCGGGGTAGGAGAGGGAGTTCCGGTGAGAGTCGGCGATCTGTCGATGGAATTCAACGTCGGGTATTGGTCGCAGCTGCAGGATCTTGCCGACTGCGAACGAGAATTGTGAAAGCGTTGGAGGATTGGGACCATGACTTCGATGCCGTGTTGGCTTGGGGGTAGCCTTGGAGGATCGGAGACCAATTAGAGCCGCTCCGAAAACCTAGCCAATTCGGCGGCGGTGGCGACGAGTCCTAGCCCGGCAAGGATGGCGAGATAGTCTTGAACGGAGATGGGTGGCGCCACCAACCGCTCTCGTATCTTGCGCACGGCGTCGCAGAAAGGGCTTGGCATCAGGTCAAGGTGATTGGACAGAAAGTTGTCGGGATGGAGGACGTCGATCCCGTATGGCGCGACCGCATCTTCTGGAAAGTCTCGTAGGTTGCATGTAACGATCACGTCACAACGTCCGACTATGGCCGCGGCGAGAACATGGCGGTCGTCGGGATCGGGAAGGTCGAAGGCGGGGATCAGCGTTTCGTATCCAGTGACCAGGCAATCCCGTGTTGCCTGATCCATCCGATCGCGGGTGCGTTCGAGGGTTGCTCGATCACGGTGCGATTCATTGCGGAGCAGGGCATTGATCCATTCCCGATGGATGTCAGCGGTCCACTTCGCGCGGAAAAGATCGTCAACCGCTAATTGCAGAAAAATATCCCGCATCGGTGCGGGATAGAGAATGTTGGCGTCAAGAAGGGCGGTGAAACCCGTCACCGGGCACCATATCCCATGTCATGAGCTTGGGCGTCCAGGGTTAGCTGTTCAAGCACCAGTTCGCGATCACGGTCGATGGCATTCTTGTATGCCATGACGTCTTCCATGCGAATCCGGCGGTGCTTGCCGACCTTCCGATGCGGGATGGCCTTTTGGTCGAGGAGCTTGATGACGAACGGATGGGAGACGTTCAGTACGTCGGCCGCCTGGACCGTGGTGAGCTCGGCGCTTTCCGGTATCAGAGTCACGCCTTTGCCCGCGGCCATGGCTTCCAGGACATGCATGAGCAGGTCGACCACACCGGCCGGGAGATCGATGGGTTGTTCCTGTTCGCTGTCTCTGATGCGCAACGTCAAGGGCCGGTTCATCCCGCCATAGGGAGACAGAGCCTCGTGAGTGCTTCGTGCGATCGCAGCGTCCCGAGGCGTTGGCGGGAGCTGCCGATGAGCTAAGGTGTTCATGCAGGCCTCCTTGGAAGGCTTGACCTCACCGAGTCAAGATACATTACTGAAATAAATGAAGCAATCGAAGCAAATGTCAATAGGGCTGTAGGCTGATGCGAGAGTCCGAGTGTCGATCGGGCTCACTCGGGGAACAACGATCCATCTGGTTCGTGTTCTCTCGACAGATTCCCGCCGATGCTTCCGGTGATGGTAGGGTCTGTGCCGTATTCATGTGTACTCGTCGCTTAGCGGTTGCTTCGACGCCCTCAACGGACGACAGGTTTCCACCGATGCTACCGGTGATCCGAGTGGCAGCATTCTGGATGGAATCTCGGGGGAGATGCGCGTATCGGGAGGTCGTCTGGACCTGCGTGTGACCGAGCAGCTTGCCGATCATGGGGTTGTTGAAGAACCCGATACCGGCTTGGCGCATGCGCAGCATTAGGCGGCGGCGGTCGTCCGGAGTTCGGTTCGGAGCGTGTGGACAGGATTGGCGCGGAGCGGGGCCGTCGGGACGGCTCGAGACACCAAAGTGGCCCACAGGACGGGAAGAACAGCGGCGGCGAGCCGCTTGAGGTTGATCGCAGCGGCCGTGAGGTAGGCCTGGATCTTCATGTTGTCGAGGCCGCGCCGGGCCGCGCGCCCGAGCCCGTGCCAAGTTTTCGCCTCGCCGTGGAAGCCCTCGGAGCGCCATAGATGGCGTCGATTTAGCCGCCGATCGTCCTCGCTCCATCGCGCGTGCCGGCGACGAGCGCGAAGCAGCGCCGGATAATCGTGCGGGATCACCACCTCTTTGTTGATGCTTGTGCTTGGCAGACAGTCGCCCCTGAGCGGGCAGCGCGCGCAGTCGCTGGTCCTGAAGAAGCGACCGCGCCCGGTGACCCGCAGGAAGCGCAAGACCTTCCCACGCGGGCACTTCAGGATGTCGTTCCTGGCATCGTAACGGAAACGTCGCAGAGGAACCCGGCTTCTGGACGGGTCCTTGCGTACCGGGATCACCGCGTCGATGCCGCGGCGCTCAAGCCCGCCGTAGACCCTGGCGTAGGCATAACCGGCATCGGCCGTCACTGTCTCGCTCTCGCCACCGCCGATCCCCCGAACCTCATCGACCCGAGCCTCGATCGTCTCGCGCTCGCTTGCCGCACCGGTTGTCACTACCACATCCAGCACCACGCCGCGTGTGGCCAACGCCAACGTGACCGCCACGACAAAGGTCCAGAAGAAGTTCGTCCGCGACTTCATCACCGGTGACGGCCGGAAGAAAGCCGAAGGATGGCTGCCGCGCTATATGGAGTTCCCCTTCAAGGCCCACACGAAAGCAGGCGGCGGGCGGCTCACGGAAAACACCGGCCGCATCAAAACGCTTGTTGCTTGAAACCGGCGGCGGACGGCGGGAGCGGCCCTCTGACCCGAATGGGAGGACCGCGAGCGCCCGCGAGGCGGCGACGCACCACAAGTGTTCATCCGTTATTATTTCGCCGTAATCGGGCCTTCGAGCGGCGAATCGCCGATAGTCGGAAGCGGGGCAAAAGGGCACATAAGGATTTAACTCGCAATCAGATTGCATTGAATTAGCTCAATGTAGCCGTTCAGTCATCGCGCCCGTCCCGGCGGCGATCCCACGCCACAAGGAAGTCATCGACTGTCTTTTGCGACGGCTCGTCCAATTGGCCGCTCCCCTGAAGGTGCTCCAATTCGACGCGGAACCGATCAACGTCCAGAATGTCCGTATTTTCACCTATCTGGGCCCGCACATGCCGTCGCGCAACGCGGTCGCCGAGCCCCGGAAATCCCATGCTCTGCGACCAAGATTCTCCCGTCAATTCCCTTGCGAAAATAACGAGCGCGTTATCATCATTGAGTAACGGGTCTGTCCAGCCGCGTACTTCCGTCGGATCGTTGCCCATAAAATCTCGCCAGCGATAGAGAATATAGAAGACGTCATTGTGGTGGAGGAGAGAACCATCCGCCGCCGCGATACGAATGGCCGCCAGAGCGCGATCAACCAGAGGCGCGACAACGTCCTCTCGTATCAGACAGTCTTCTTCGCGTTGAGGACCATTTTCTCGTTCGCGATAGTCATCGTGAGCAAAAGCGGTAAAGTTTACCAGCCAGCCGAGCGAAGCGTTTTCGGTGGCCGACATGTACACATCCGTCCGCGCATCGAGTGTGAAGCGATCATTCGTTAGTCGGCGGATGAGCCAATGATACCGTAGCGTGGTGTCTCCAATCGCCGTCATCCCGCGTTCTTGGTCGATTTCGAGATCGATTTCGTCGTGTATTTCGAATAGGGCGCTCATCAGCGGTTCGACCTTCTCGCGTTCCACGCTGGGGGCGTGTGTGTTTAATTCATCAAGAAGCACCGGCACCTTAGACGTACCCATGCGGCGCCTTTCATTGGCCGCCTTACGAAAAGTCGTCTGGATGAAGTCCCGATCGTCCGCGTGATCAATGACCTGTTTGATAGATTCCATCGAGAGCGTTTCGTCGTTCAATGACATTCGGAAATACGTGTCGAAGTGCGCTTCAATGCATAACCTGCGCTCAGCGTCCCATTGAGCGAGAAAGCCATCGGCGCAACCCATATTTTCCATGCGGGGGAACAGGCTCTGTAGCGCGATCCGGATTGTTTCCTGACGGTAGTCATCGACTGAATTAAGGTAGGGATCAAATCTCCCATCATCTACCTGATTACCGCCGCCATAGCGATCTCGAAGGCCACACAGATTTGCCTTGTTTGATCGGATCGCTTGAAAAGTCGAAGGCTCATATAATCGCAGCGTCTCAAGCGCGATGAAATCGGCGAGACTGACTTCTCCAGCAATCGCAGGCCAAGTTACGCTAATGGCGTTTTGAAAACGCGCCACATGTCTTGGCGTTGTTAGATATGGTGCAACGATGTCGTGAAACAGGTTCAGTATGCGCTGTACCTGCGCCTCATCTGGTGATCCACATGTGGTTTCAATCGCGGATAGGACAGCGCAATTAAGATCAGTTCTGAGTGGTAAAGGAAGCTCGAAACCCGCTTGAATAATTTTCTCAAGAAAGTGTGGCCCTTCCGATGGATATCGCTCAGCTACAGCCTGATCTGCAAGCGCCCGATCGAATACAAGCAGATACATAACATTGGGCAAACGTCCGACGGATTTCACCACACGGAAAATCGCTAACGCTTCGTCGGGGTTCAGGCGGTCAATGTCGTCGATAATTATAAGAAAGCGGCGATCTTCCTCTTCGAGCACTTTGGCCAGTTTTCGGAAGGTTTTCTCGAGCGTATCGCCGTCGTTGAAGAAACGTTTTGCAAAGTTCGCCGCTGCATTTGTGAATGGCCCGAACGTTCCTGCCGATGTTAGTGCGACGGCGGCACCTATTACGGGACCGGCTTGCAGCAAACCTCGCGCGAGCTTTGGGACAAGGTCCTTCACCTTGTCTTTCAACGTATCGCTCAAAAGAGCATGGAGGTTTTGCAGGAATGCGAGCGCAAGCGCTTCTTCACCCCGATACCACCAGCACTTGAAATCTGAGATGACGAGCTTTTCGTCTTCCGCCCCTTCTAATTCGCCTCGTATGAGGTTCACAGCGCTGCTCTTACCGGACCCCCAGGCGCCGTTCAATGCGATGGTCGTGCCCACCGGGTCCTTAATCCCAAGAATACTTTTGGCGAGGGACTGGGCGAACGGCGTAATGCCGTACTGATCGTAGGCTGGCGTCTCAATTGGGCTGTCGTTGAAATAGCGGGTGCTCATTTGTCCTATCTATACTGATTTGCGTATTTTGGGGCCTAAATCTCATGTCTTCTGGGATGAACCCGTTGTTCGGAGGCTGGGCATTCAACGACTGCCATGGACCACCGGCCGTACGTCGATCGAGCTGATCATATCGCAGTGTCCCTGGGTCTGCCACTGCTTCAGCACGCCAGCAAGACCGCCCCACGCCGGACGGTGCGGAGCGTTGTCGCGCGCATCGGCGCGCAGATAGGCGAACCGCCAAGCCAGAGCATTACCGAGCGTAACCTCAACATCCAGCCCACCATCACCATTCGTCCCGGATGGCCGCTCCGCATTATCGTCAACAAGGACATGGCGCTGCGGCCTTATCGCGACCTGGGAGTGATCCGATGACCCTTTAGTTCGACAAGCTCGGCTCCGCAACGAGGCGAGATCTGACGACGTAGAAACTAGCTGTTTGGAAACGGTCGATCCGATCTTCAACGCGCCCGCCGAGCCGGTGCCGGGTGAGGTTCGAGGGCTCAGTGTAAAGCACGAGGCGTAGCCCGAAACCCGACGATCAGGTGACGTTGACGCTGATCGGCTCCTAATCGACGGTCCGGCCGACCTGCAGGTTTTGCAGCGTCGTGCGCTTGGCCTCGATTGTCCTGGAGCGGCTCGCGTTGGCCTGACGCGTATCCACCCGAACGACGCCGGATTTGTTTGGCTTCGGCGTTGTATGGCGATAGTCTTGCCACTAGATTTCTGACAGACTGAGTATGGAGATACGAGCATGCGCGGCCTTTCCCGTCGCATCATGGAGCATGCCGAGACCCTCAAGCCGGGCCTGCGCAGTCCAGCCGATCCAGCGGTCGCGGGGAGCTAGAGCCGAGGACGGGCTCGCGAACACGAAGCCGCCCAGCCAGCCATGGTCGGAGGCGACCAGGTAGCGAAGCTGGCGGCCGCCGTGCTGCACCGCCCCCTGCGGATGCTCGTCATGCAGCAGCCGCGAAAGAATCCGCGCCTCCTCGCGCCCGGCGACCGGCCGAACGTCAAGGCCGGCAACGGCGCCCGCGCGCTTCGGAACGCCGCAGGCGGCGGGCACTGGATCCGACGACATCTGGGGGCGCGGCGCGACGGACGGGCTCCGCCTCGCCGGAGGCAGCTTCACGAGGCCCGCCGCGTCCAGATCGCGCAGAGCCGCCCTGCAGCTTGATTCCCGCGGATTGCCGAAGGCGTCGAAAAAGCCGAACCGCGCGCACACTTCGCGCGCAAATGCCGTCCTGCCCGGAAAGCTCTCGGGCGGCGGCATGGCCGCAAGAACCGCCCGGCCTGGTCGGAAAGCAGCTAGCGGCGAATCAGTGTGTTCGCTGTCATGGAGTCGGTATAGCCGACAAAATCAAAGGTGTCTAGAGCTGTATGATTAATGTGCAGGCTGCGATGCGAATCAGTTCATGACGAAGCGGAGGATCGCTGATGTAGCGTGACAATCTCGCCAGCATGAACTTCAAGGTCAACCGATTCAAGCACACTCCGTTGCCCCAGGCGAACGCCGACCTGCCGGGCCCTGACAAGTGGTTCGCGTTGCTCACCCACGTTCGACCCTGCCATTTACCTGCTCCAGAGTTCGCTGGTTAAATGACACGGCAACACACTCACGCACTCACCCATGGATTGATTACCTCAACACCCGTTTCGGAGAAATCCTGGACATTCCGGGTTGCCACCGCCATCCCCCGCGAGCAGGCGATGGCCGCGATCTGACAGTCCGATTGCGAGACAGGACGACCAGCGGCACGGCGGGCCGCGGCAATACCTGCATAGGCGCGCGCCGCATGGCTGTCGAATGGAAGAACCCGATCAGCAAACAGAACCCCAAGCGTTCGGTCCGCGGCATGTGCAAGACCCCGGCGGCGCGCGCCTTCCGGCAGAATGGCAATCCCGGTGCGAACCTCCGCTTCAGTGATTGCCGTTACGAACAACTCTCGCGATGGCAACCGATCCATCCAGGCAAGAACCACGGTATTCGGCGCGGTACGCATCAGTTCAGATACCACATTCGTATCAAGCAAGACCATGACAGCCGTATCAATCGAAGACCGGCGGCTCGCGCATCGGTTCGCGCCGCGGCAATTCCAACTCTACACAGCCGAACGGTTTGAACAGTTCGTGGATGGCCGTTCCCAGGCCTTTCTCGGGCAAGGGCCCCTGCAAGACCGCCTCGCGAAGAATCATCCTTACCTCCTCCTCCATGGAACGACCGTTACTAGCCGCACGCACGCGAAGGTGTGTTCTCACCTCGTCGTCCAGATTGCGGATCGTGATGCTCGCCATGGCCATGACTTCCAACTGTCCCGCATTGCACTCTACGGTATGCTTGCATTGCAAGCAAGTGCAGTGCGGCATTCATCGTTGCCGGTGCAGTCGTCCTCGTCTTTAAAGAGACATTACACGGGGCAACTGAACCGATACAGGAACCATGCTTGCTCTTCCTGCCAGCATGAAGTTGCTCCTGTTCGAAAAATGCCTACGGGGCCTCCTTGCTATCAATGCAACATACTTTACTCATTCACATTTATTTTCCTTTTCCATTTTCTTTGGGCTTGCACCGCATTGACGCCGCGCCAGAGGATTTTCAGTCCCTGCCAGATCTTCCGGGTGCCCGGAAGCGGCTGGCGCTTCGAGGCGTGGAACCCCGCAAGCCCGGCCGCGCCAAGGCCCCAGGCGCCGTTCGAGATGCCGGTTCCCGCGCAAAAAAAACGGGGGGATCCAGCCGGAACCGCTTCCGGGAACCGCGCCGAGGGCAGAACCGCACGCAAATTCCATCAAAAAATGTGAACGGCACTCCTTTAAGTAGCGTGAATGCGCAAAGTTCTTGAGCGCGTCGAAGTAGCGCTTGATCCGCCATCTGAGCTCGTACCAGCGCAGCGCCGTCGCCGCCGTCCCGGCTCCGGGCTCGCCTTCGGTCGCCGGCAGCAGCCAGTGCAGAGCCTCCTTTTTGGCTTCCACCGCCTTCGCCGGCCTCTCCTCCCGGGCCGACACCGCGACCATGCGCATGGTCGCGCCGCCGACCTCCACCGGGGGCACCAGGTCGACGGCCTCGCAGCGGACGGTCAGCCGGGCGGTTCGCGCCTTGCGCCTGAACGGGCCGCCGCGCTCGGGCGCCTCGACCGTCCGCGCGCCGAGGGATTTCGCCTCGCGCATGTGCTCCCAAAGGCACGTCCGCTCCCCGCCCGGCAGCTCCGCGCGGCGCTTGTTCGACTTGCTGGCCCGCACCAGCAGCTCCGCGCCCGTTTCCTTCGCCCGCGCCAGCAGCTTCCAGAAGTCGCCCTCGCGGTCGCACACCGTCACCACTTTCGCGCCCGGGCAGGCGGCCGAAAGCTCGTTCGCGCGGTCCAGCCCTTCGGATGGTGGCTCTCGACCATCGATTCCCAGCTCCGCCGCTCGCCGTCCGGAACCAGGTCGAGCGATACCTCGCCGAGAGCCGACAGGCCGCAGGCGAGAGCCATGTCCGGATAGCCGGCCTCCGCGCGGCGGTGCGCGCCCTCGGGACGCGCCTCGGGCTCGGGCAGCGTCACCCCCAGCGACGTGGCCAGCTTCGGAAGAAGCTTCCGCGCCGAGGCGCAGCAGAGCCTGCCGCCGGGGCCGCGCCAGCTCTCGCGCTCGCACAGCTCGCACGCCAGCGCGGACCGAGACGGCCGACCGGAACCGTCGCCCGCACAGGCCTCCCTGAACCATTCAGCCGTTTCCGAGGATATTTGACGCAGCCCAAATTGCATGGCCGCGTGATTCGTACAAATTTAATTTCGATTCAAGCATGGGGTTTTGGTAGGTCGGCGGGGCCGGACAGGGCCGCGCCCTCGGCGCCGGACCGGGAAGTGGGCCGCGAGGCGCGGCAGCGCAAGGCGCCCGAGCCGCCGGCAAGGAGCAAGGTGCGCGAGATGGACCTCGGCCTATAGAGAAGGCGTCCGGCGCGCCTTTCAACGCGGACCCGTCGACGCGGGACCGCAGGGGGCTTGTCGAAGCCCGACCGGTCATGAACTCGCCGGTCCGGGCAGAGCGGCCGGGCGCAGCTCGATCGCAGCGCCGTGCCGAGTTCGATTCACGATCCGCGCCCCGGATGCATGACTGCAATCTCCGCAAGTCGGTTTGCGACGACGCGGCGGATGGTTTGCTCGCGAGCGCCGCGCCCGTCGCCCTTCCCCACTCCCGAAGGCTCGTACAGATAGAGCGGTTCGGGGATATGTACCGGCTTCTCGGCCATTTCGACGATGGGAAGCATGAAGGCCCAGTCGCAGGCGAGATCGACGTAATCGCCGTCAAGCCGCAGCGCCTCGTCCGGTATGGCGTCGAAGAGCCTCTTCCGGAACGACCGGAGGTGCTGCCACACGTTCCCTCCGCGGTGCTCGCGCGGCCGCTCGAAGCACACCGGATAGTCCGCCGCCTTGTCGGTGCGCAGCATCGAACCGACGGTCACGTCGGCCCCGCTCTCGTATTCCACCGCCAACCGTTCGAGCACGCTGTTACCGATCAGGGCATCGTCCGCGTCGAGCGTCACGACCACCGTCTCGCCGTCGGCGCAAATCGTCCTTATGGCGGTCACCATGTTGGCCAGCAGGCCGCGGCGGCGGCGGTTGCGAAGCACCGTGCAATGTTCCCCGAGCGCGTCGCAGGCGGTCTCGAAGTGCTCGGCGAACATGGGGTCGGACGCGTCATCGAAGATCACGGCGCCCCATCGCGGTCCTTTCTGCCGGGTCATCGATTCGAGGCATCGGCGGAACCGGGCCGCCGGCACGTTGCGGCCGGAGACGACGAAGACGAACGGCTCGCGCCGGCGCGGCCCCATCCATTCATCGATGCCGCCCGTCCAGTCCGGCATTCCCGTCTGAACGGGCGGCACAGCGGCATGCTCGATGCGGTCGAGCGCCGCGAACCATTCGGCGATGTCGTGCTTGCGCGCGTTCGGCGGGTGGACATGGAAGGTCCGCCGGTCGCCGCCGCGGAACGACCGGCCCGCCCCCGCCTCGATCGCCCGGTCGAGAGTCCGGTGCCAGGGAAGCGCGAGACGGTCTCCGTCGGTGCGGTTCGGCAGCGGTTTCGCGCCGTGCAGCCGGGCGAGATCGAGCATCCCGGCGCGCGCTTCCGTGCGCCACGCGCCGCGCGTTCCGCAGTCGGTGAAGGGCCGGTCATGTTCGATGGCGATGTTGAGCGCCACGGTGAGCGCGCCTGGCTCTCCGGTCAGGACCGCCTGCATCTCGGCCATGTAATCGTGACCCCGGTCCATCCGGGCCACCATGACGTCGGCGTCCACGTGAAGGACGTATCGCGTCCCGCACGCCTCGAACCCCGCGAGCGTGGAAGAGACTTGCGCGCCGGTCGCGGCGTGGCCGTATTCCGACCGAATGCCGAACCACCGCCGGTTGAGCGCGGCGGCGGCTGCGCCGTCGCCGGGACCCTCGACGATCCGGTCGATCCATCCCGAGTCCTTCAGGCGGCGCGCTTCCCGGAGAAGGCCGCTCAGGCTGCCGCGCGCGTGCTGCCTCAGGAACCCGTCCTCGCGGGAGTCTATCGCCAGGATCCGCTCGGCGAACGCGCGCGGTCCCTCAAGCTGCGAGACCAGGTGGCGCACCTGCACGTCGATCGTGGCCGCCTCCATCGCGCATGCCTTGATCAGAAGCGTCACCTCGCCGGGCAGCGGTGCGAGCGGGCGGAGTTCGAAGGCAAGATGCTCCGACATCGGCTCGAAGCGTTCCAGGTCGACCGAAGGCGTCTCCACGCGCCGGGATATCGCCAGGCCCGCCCGGGCAAACTCCCGCCGCAGCGCCCGTTCCGGCCGGTGCACGTCCCGGCGCACCCGGCCCGTCGCGCGCACCTTCTTGCGCCACGCGAAGGTGTCCTCGTAGCAGGCGCCGGGCGGCAGTTCGCGATCGGCCTCGGGGCTCGGCCCGCCGAACGTGAAATGCGGATCGCATACCGTCACTACGACCCGGCCATGCTCGGTGACGGAGGCGCGCAGGTCGGCCAGGACCGCGCGCAGATCGTCGTCGTCCTCGATCGTGCAGAGCACCCGGCGGCATACCACGAGATCGAACGGTCCCGCGGCCAGCGCTTCGCTCCGCTCGTGGGTGAAGCTCAGATTGCCCGCTTCCCGGCAAAGCGACGCCCATCGCGGCCGATGAGCGCGGTCGGGATCGTAGGCGAGGACCCGCATCCCCTGCTTCGCCATTTCCCGAGCGAGCCGACCTTTGCCGCAGCCATAATCGAGAACGTGCCCGGCCTGTCCGGCCATCCCCAGCACGATGTCTTCGGACGCCTGGTGCCGTCCCGTCACGCGTCGAACCGCCTCGTGGAACCGGTCGAACCCTTCGAGCTCGGGTATCCGCGCATCGTTCAACGCACGCCGCATGACGTCCTTGAGGTCGGCCCGGTTCGCCCAGCGATACGAGAGCCATGCCCGCCAGCACATCGCGTCGAAATCGCGTTCGCACTCCAGCG
The DNA here is from genome assembly GCA_002238565.1 of Albidovulum sp. bin36. GTDB lineage: Bacteria > Pseudomonadota > Alphaproteobacteria > Rhodobacterales > Rhodobacteraceae > JAPPFL01. The sequence goes on along the minus strand of MPMP01000083.1, from coordinate 6,256 downwards.
GACGGATGTCGGAACCGTAGTCGATCAGCCGCACCCGCCCGTCGACCGTCCGCAGGTTGTCGGGGTGGATGTTGCGGCAGACGATGCCGTGACGCCGGCATTCGGCGAGCAGCTCCACCATGCCCGGCCCGTGACCGCCGCGGTACGGTTCGCTGGGCTCGAACGGATAGACCAGCACCGCGCGATGGCCCGATTGCTGAAAATCGAGAACGGGGTAAAGGCAGCGCGTATCGCTCCAGGCTCCGACCAGCGAGCGCAGGAACGCCGGGGCATCGATGGCATGCGACGACTTCAGGTAGTCGAAGACCTTGAACACGCGCTCTCCGTCGGAAAGCGCGACGCCTTCCGCGCCGCATCCCAATAGGGCGAGCGGACCGGCGGGCGCGGCCAGCGCCATTGCCGTGGCCCTGGCGTTGGCGATCCTCTCGTCCGCGAGGCCGCGAAGCAGTTTCGGGGGTTTCTCGTGTCGGTTCCGATGATCCGCGATCCCGGTCGGCAACTGCTCGACAAACTCGCGGATCTGGCGGTCGTTCAGCGCCCCGGCTTCGCGTTCGATGCGATGCAGGGTCTCCATCGTGTAGCCGTCCGCAAGGCAGCCGGACAACGCCCGCAGCCGGTTCAGCGCGGATCGATACTCGTCTTCACGCCACCAGAACCGTTCGTCCTCGACAAGCCGGTCGAGAATTCGGGCGAGGCCCCGGATGCGATGGTATGACAGGCGGAACGCCGCCACCCGTTCGTCGAGGAACTTGCGCGCCCGATCGGTGAAGCGATCGAGCATCCCTTCGACCGCTTCCAGGCCGAGATCGTCCGTCACCCGCAACACGCCGGGCGTGTCCTGGAGCGCCCGGAACGCGGCGTAGCCGCGAATGTCGTCGACGATGCGTTCTACATCCAGCGCGCCTGTCGGAAGGCCGGCACGGTCGTGAAACAGCGCGATCGGCAGGCTCGCAACTCTGCGGCCGAAGTAGCGCACCTGCAGCAGCGCCCACATCATGTCGGAGCGCCGGCTCGGCCGGCCGTCGATGGCCGGCGAAGGATTGGGGGCCAGCCTTAGCGCCTCGAGGTCCAGCACGAAGGTATTGCCGCCGCGCTGAAGACCGCCGCCGAGCGGCGACAAGGGATCGATGTCCTCGGCCACGGCAAGGGGTCGGAATACCTGCTCGCCGGCCAGTATCCGTTCTGCCGAACGGGCCATGCGCTCGAACGCCCCGCCCACGGTTTCGCCGGGATAGTCGGGAGCGATCCAGAACGGCGTTTCCAGCCTGTCGGTCTCCTTGCGGGACAGGTCGTAGTAGTAGTCATGCCGGTCGGATCGCAACATGGCGTTTTCCAGGGCGCGGTCCGGGAGGGCCGACCGGGGATCCAGCGCCGCCAGCCATCGCAGGGATGCGGCAAGGTCCACGAGTTGAACCCGGACGGTCGCCGCGAACGGCAGCGGAGGAGCTCCGGTATAGGCGCCGATGGCGATGTCGACGCCGCCCTCCGCGTGGAGCCGGCGAAGCTCGCGCAGCACCGGCGCGAGCCTTCGGGACCGCCGGCGCAGCCGGCCTTCCTTGTTCATGACGAGGGGATCCAGGCGCATGTCGTCATCGACGATCCAGACGACCGAACCCGGCCGCCTGCTCGCGAAGGCGTACAGATAGGACTGCAATACCGTCCGGGCGGGGGCGATGGGCAGCCTGCGTCCCCGGGCAGCGCCCCCGTCGGGAACCAGGCCGTTTGCGGCGTCTTCGAGATGCCGAGCCCGATCCACCAGGTGGACCCGCGGGCCATCCGCGCGGGCGCTCTCCACAAGTTCGCGCAGCGCACCGTCGGATGTCCGGCCCGCGCCGTTTTCCAGGATCAGCACGTCATGACCGGACAGGCCGGGCTCTTCGGCAAGCTCCCGAAGATCAGCAAGCAGATTGCCGACCTGATCGAGCCTCGCCGTGTCGGCGATCACACCAACGATCAGGTGGGGTGAAGCGCGTAGAGCTGCCGGAGACTGCGGCGGCGATAGCGGCGAGCGCTCGGGCTTCGGATCGCCGACGACATCCCGATCGGGCGCCGCTTCCGCCCATCCGAAGCGTCGTCCGGCGCGTTCCCGGAACGCCGCGCGCTCGACATCGGACATTCGACCGCGGTACTTGCGATAGAATCGCTCCAGCCCCGAAGTCTTGGCGGACGATCCCGGCGTCGACAGACGCCGGCGCGACGGGCAGGCAAAGTGATGGACCGTCGGTTTCAGGGTGGCGCCGTAGCGCAGGCCGGGCAGTTCCGCCAGGCGGATGCAGAGGTCGCGGTCGGTGCAACTCGGCAACGATTCATCGAACATGCCGGCTTCGAGCAGCGCGCTCAGGCGCACCATCAGGTTGCTGCCCTGAATTCCGGGATTGCCGATCAGGAAATCCGCGATGTCGAGCGACCGGGGCGGCATCTCCAGGAACGGCTCGGCGGCCTCCCCGATCCGCCAGAAAGGCGCCGCCACCATGTCGAGATCGTGTCTCTCGACGGCAGCGACGCAACGCTCCAGGTGGCGCGGGTCCCAGCGGTCGTCGTCGTCCAGGATCGCGACGTGGAGCTTCCGGGGATCGCCGCATGTCCGCAGCAGGTGATCCAGGCCGGAATTCCACGCGCCGGACGCGCCCTTTGTGCGGCGGTTGCGAAGAAAGTCCACCGCGATCCCGGCCGGCCGCCAATCCCGCACTGCCCGCTCTGATCGTGCGGCAGCATCGTCCTTTCCCGAATCGTCGATGACGACGGCCCGGGAAGGGAGCCAGAGCTGGCTCGCGATGGAAGGAAGAGCCCGACGCTGGAGCAAGGCGGGCCGATCGGCGGTGGCGACAAGGACCGCCACCGCGGTGTTCTCAAGGTGTAGCATGATGCCTCCCGGATGATGGAAGTTGACGAGACACTCCTTCCACTTTGCCGGGAGCAGAAAAGCGCCGCTCACCGCCGCCCCTGCGGGGACTCCCTCATCCGGGATCCCCGAAGGCCATGCTCCACCGTCCCGGCTAACGGAAGGGTGCATCGGCAATGTAGGGACTCGCTGGATCGTCTCAATGCCGTCTCGACGTCGTGCTCCCGATGCGCGATCCAGGGCGGGAACGGAATGATCGCCGCTGACTGCCCGACCTCACGATGGAAGAAGTAAACCGAGTCTTGCCCGCCGGGGGCCGGGGAAGGGCTTCGGCCGCGGCGCTTTACCGCCGCCGCCGGGAGAGCAACGGCGCATCGTTGCTCGGTAGGCGGACTCGGGTCGGTGCCTCTTGCTGGCTTGGAACTCGGCAAGATTCCAGTGTCGGTGTCCGGATTGAAGGTGTGCGGGGTCGATTCCACCAGCCCGGCAGGCAGGCAAGAGCATTACCGCACTTCCCTGCTGGGGGCAGGGCATTGGCATACCTTCGAACCGTAAGCCGCGACCGAGCGCGTCGAAATTCGTCTCTGAGGCCGGACCGCGCGGCCCCGGCGGGCGCGGAACCTGGGGACGGGAAGGCATGAAAGCCGCGGCGCGCGCACGTTGCGGCCGCCGAATTCCGTCAAGCCGGACCCTCGGTCATGGTCTCCTGCATCACCTCGCGCCCCCCGGTCACGAGCTCGTCGAGGTCGTCCTTGCGCTCGGCGTCGAGCAATTGCTCGCGGTTCAGCGTCGCCAGCACCCAGGCCATGCGCCAGGTGGACTCGATGAGCGCGAGGTGTCCGGGCGACAGCACGGCCGGCTGAGGCGCGCCGATCCGGTTCTCGGCGGCGGCGAGCGCGCCCGAACGGGCGAACTCGCCGGCGGGAATACCCTGCCGCGCGGCGGCCTTCTCGATCAGTTTCCATTCGGAATCGGCGAAGCGGATGGAGTGCGAGCGGCGCGCATCGGCGCGACTCTCGCCCGTTTTCCTGTCCGTGCTGGAATTCTTGCGATGATTGCGCGCCATTTCGGGTACTCCTCAAACGCCGACGTCGGTGCCGCGGCCGGCAAAATTCATCCAGGAATCCATGGCCGGAGAGAACCGGCCTCGACCGAATCCACCCCGGTCCTCGGGCTGCCGGGCCCCCGGCGAAGCCCCGCCAATCGGACACTTGTTCCGGGACCGTCGGTCCCCAGGCGGCTTCGGCCGGGACGGCACGGCGAACACAATGCGTGTTCGGAGAGGGATCCCAGCGTAACGCGGCGCAATGCGCCGGGCAACCGGGCGCCACCGATCGGTGCTTTCGACGGACAGACGGCGCCTGAGCTGCGCCCGGCTACGACAATCCCGTGCCGTCGCGAAGGTATACGCTCGTTCCGCGTTGCGCCTGGACGGTTTTGGCCTCCCATGGGTACGCCAGGCGGCGCAAGGATACGCCAGTCTGCGCATGCCGCACCCTTGCAGCCTGCTGCGTCGGGTGTGACAACCAAACGCCGACCGGCGTCGTGATCCCGCTTCCTGACCGCTCAAGCTGTCGGGTGATGAAAGCCGTTTTGCAACCGGCATTTAGCCCGAGCGGCGCTTGAGCGGCAGCGCCCGCCGCGCACTTGCGGAGACAGTCCCCGAACCGCCGCGCGGCTTCCGGGCGGTACTATAGGAAGCACGAGGTAACAGATCAATGCATGCGGGCGCGCGCGCCGGCAGCATCACTTGCCCGGTCCGCACTGTCGGCGGCGGTGGGGGCTCGCGGGTTTCCGCCGCGCCGCAGCGGCCGCCGCACATGTTCCCGGAGCGCAGGGTCGGGCCGTGCACACGTTACCGTTCAGCATCGGCGCGGTCAGCGTCGCCGGCGTCGTCACGACATCCCCGGCAAGTGCGCGGACCGGTGCGCGGCGAAGCCGGCAACGGCAACGCGCGCGGCGAGCATCGTCACGGTCGTGCAACCGGCACGAACGGCGCGAACGATCATCGGAGGCGAAACCACCGCGCGGCGCGTATTGCCGTCGCGAGGAAGACATGGCGGACGCCGGACACCGCGCGCGGACCGTCGACACGACCTGGCGGTCGGGCACGCGGCGGCGAGCGCAGCGAGCCGACGGCCAAGCGAAGCGCGGAATGAGCGAAGCGAATGGAGGCGACAGGGATTGCAGAGGAAATCGGAGCGAAGCGGAGATTGGAACGGAAAGCCCGGCCGCGAAGCGGGTCGCCCATACTCTTCGCAGGCCAGGTCACGTCGGTGCCCATGGTGGGCAGCATCGGGGCGATCGCCGAATGCACCGCCGTCGCGATCGTCGCCGGTCGAGCCGACAGGATGAACGGCAATGCCGACATGGACGGCGGCAAGACCGACGCTGCCGGAACGATGCTGCGCGGGTAGACGCCGCGCCTGGCGGCGCGGATGAAGCTGCTGCACGAGGCACTGCCGGGGACGGGCGGCGGAGCCGCCGCGGAGCGTGCCGCGCGCAGCGCGGCGCGCGACGCGAAGGCGAACGCCGGCGGCGATGGGTCCGGGCAACAATAGAGAGCCGCGCCGCCTGCGACGACGGCGCGGCTCGCGATACGTTGCGGTCAGGCTGCCATGACCGGGATGCCCATGCGCCGGGCCTTGTCGACGAGGTTGCCGGTGATGCCGTTGCCGGCGAAGGCGATGACGCCCTTCGGCATCAGGTTCAGCAGCTCGTCGTTGCGGCGGAACGGGGCGGCGCGGCCGTGGCGGTCCCAGTCGGGCTTGCAGACGACCTGGTGGACGCCGTTGCGCTCGGCCCAGCGCGCGGCGATGCGGTCGACGCCGGGGCCGCCGCCGTGCACGATGATGAGGTCGCCGTGCTTGGCGCGCACCCTGTCGAGGCGGGCGATGACGGCGGCCGGGTCGACGTCCTTGCCGCCGGCGACGGCGACGAGGGTGCCGGCGGGCAGGTGCGCGGCGGTCTCGCGGTCCTTGCGGGCGCGGAGGTAGTCGCGGGCGTCGATGGCCGCCGAGGTCAGCGCGCCGGTCTGGCTGGTGTGGCTGCCGTGCCTCGGGCGCCAGACCTCGCCGGTGGCGGCGCGGTACCGGTCGGCCAGCGCGTCGCGCATCTGCTCGAAGGCGTCGCGGCGGTCGCCGAGGTTGCGCGCCCGGTCGGTGGTCAGCTCGAGCTCGCGGGCCTTGACCTCGGTGCCGTCCTGGGCGCGTTCGAGGTCGCGCATCTCCGGCGTCAGCTTGTCGACGCTGCGGTCGAGGCGGCGCACCTGGGCGTCGAAGGCGTTGACGATGCCCCACAGCAGATGCTCGCGCTCGTCGGCGATCTGGAAGCCGTCGGGGGCGGCGCCGTCTGCGACGATGCGGAAGGCTTCGCTCACGGCGCAGAGTGCGTCGTCGCGGTCCCAGATGTCGC